>NZ_JABWMT020000029.1:0-50451 GCF_013368915.2 Escherichia sp. 93.1518 | reverse complement strand
TCAGGTGTTAGTGTCCTTACGGACGTGGGGGTTCAAGTCCCCCCCCTCGCACCAATTATCTTTACTTTCTCTCTTGTTTCTTCCCTGCTTTATCATCCCTGATTCCAGTTTATTATCATCAGCATGACGCCAGAAATAAGCGCCAGGCACGATGGTAGCAATACATAATGCCGTAACTGTTTGTGATACAGCATCACCGGCGTCAATACTAATCCCATCAGAATGACAATCCGCCACTGATCCGGCGATAAATCCGCATACATCAGCCCTGCAATCAGCAATCCCGGCAGCAACACTCCCCAGCCACTGCCCAGCGTACGTTGCAACATGGTTTCATCTCTTTCATTGATAATGATAACCAATATCATATGATAATTTTTATCATTTGCAAGCCAGAGAAATCCCTTGCTATCGGGTAAACCTATCGCTAGGATTAGCAATCATTATCATTTAGATTACCATCACGATTATGACCTATCGTTCCGCACCGCTTCCTGAAGATGTCATCTGGCGAACGCATCTCCAGCCGCAGGATGCTGGGCTTGCACAAGCCGTACGTGCGACGATCGCCAAACATCGTGAACATTTGCTGGAGTTTATCCGCCTGGATGAACCCGCTCCGCTTAACGCCATGACGCTGGCGCAATGGTCATCACCGAATGCGCTAAGTTCTCTACTGGCGGTCTATTCCGATCATATCTACCGCAACCAACCGATGATGATCCGCGAGAACAAGCCGCTGATCTCGTTGTGGGCACAATGGTATATCGGCCTGATGGTGCCACCATTAATGCTGGCGCTGCTGACGCAGGAAAAAGCGTTAGACCTTTCCCCGGAACATTTCCACGTTGAGTTTCACGAAACCGGACGCGCCGCCTGTTTCTGGGTCGATGTGTGTGAAGACAAAAACGCAACAACACATTCTCCACAACAGCGAATGGAAACGTTAGTCAGCCAGGCGCTTGTCCCGGTAGTGCAGACATTAGAAGCGACTGGAGAGATTAACGGCAAACTTATCTGGAGTAATACCGGTTATTTGATCAACTGGTATCTGACAGAAATGAAGCAGTTGCTCGGCGAGGCGACGGTTGAATCGCTCCGCCATGCCCTCTTTTTTGAGAAAACACTCACCAGCGGCGAAGACAATCCACTCTGGCGTACCGTGGTACTGCGCGACGGCCTGCTGGTGCGCCGAACCTGCTGCCAGCGTTATCGCCTACCGGATGTGCAGCAATGTGGCGATTGTACGCTGAAATGAAAGCACTGCCGGGGAAGTAAACCCGGCATCATGCGGATTAATAGGGATGCAACACATTACTTGCTTCGCAATGCCGCATACATAACAGAATATCTGCGGCCTCCAACAACCCTGCATCAGAACTGACGCCCAATTTCGACATCACATTAAATTTATGCGCGCGGATCGTTTTGATATTGCGTTTAAGCTGCTCGGCAATTTGTGTCATTGAGTAGCCACGCGACATAAAACGCAATATTTCTCTCTCCGTTGGGCTTAACGTCCGACTTTGGTTAATGTACCACTGATTGTTCAGCCGATCGGTTGCCTGACGCACACCATTTAATGACAAAAATAACTCCTGATGAAAAACTTCCAGCGTCGATGCTTTACTTAATACTCCGTCCAGTGGTGATGGAGATAATGAACCGATCAACCGTGCTTCAATATCATCATCTGCAATAACCAAACGTCGGGTACGCGGAAATTTAATCGCCAGCTCAGTCAGGCAAGATAATCCTTCTCTGCGCTCACTTCTCATGGCAGAAAAAGAAAAAATAACCGCCGCAAACGAGAACCGCGACATGGCATCCTGAAACGACTCCTGGCTGGTATAGGTGTGGAGCTTATAAGGGTTACCCGCAAACTTTCTGAATAAACTCTCAATACCGATACTGCTCATGACGCATTTTTCTATAAGTGCGACATTTCTCTTCTTAATTCGGTTGTGTTCCATTCTGCGGCATCTCCATAAACAGAAGGCAAGTTAAGTTCTCTTGCACCCTGCGCGCTATTTATCCATGCATACATCTCAGCATTGCTGTGAATTGCCAGCCGACGCATCGCACTGTTTTTTTGTGCGCTGATAGTTTTATTACTTTTCTTGAGCAATGAAGCTATCTGGTTGATGCCCCATCCTTTGCCTAACAGCCGCAGTACCTTGCGCTCTGAAAGGGTCAGAATGACGGTGCGATAGCTAAAATCCTGAGTTTCAGTCATTGCCGGAGAGGTCAGCATGGCGCTGATACGATCCGCATACGCATTGCCGGAACGAACGGTCTTAACCAGATTCTCAATGGGTTCGACATCGGACAGTAACGTCGCTGTTGGGCACATAAGCAGTTCTACTGCCGGGGAGTACCAGGCACGCGAAACCATGAAAACCCAATGTATTTCCCGGTATTGTGAGATCAATGAATAGTAATGTTCACAAACGGAACGCGGGTCTTCCGTTTCGCCGGATAAATCGGCAACCACTAACCCAGCACGACGTAATTGTAATAAGGTCAACTCCTCCGCAGAGGCGCTACTCGTTATTTCATATTCAGGTAGATGGGTCCTCATGACCTCTTTTAATCCTGCCTGCATAACGGGTATTTTACTGATAACAATTCCATTTTTGCAGCATCCTGGCAACATATATCCTCCATATCCACTCTCTATAAATCATGATGGTTTAATCAGGATATTCATCCCTCAAATGACTCCAACAAATTAATAGATCTAGCGAATAAATTATCCTTAGCATTCACTTTCATATCAGTTTACCCCTGACATACCAAAAATCCTTTGTATGTTTCAGGAGGCTAGCATCAAATAATAACCTGGTAAAATACCTCTGACACATTTAAAATATCTAAATTATGTTGTTAGAAATACTTAATCAAAAACCGCAAATCCAATCAGTTTACGATATCATTCAAAATAATGACCAAAGGCTAAATACAAGGCCTTTAGTCCGAAAGAACAACAAAAAAAGCAATAAAAACTGAAAGATATTTCTTATCCAGATTCGATAAATTGATTTCTCCTGCTATTAGCCAAACAAGTAAAAACAAAACCATAAATTCATTTCAGTGATAATATTCATGAGGATATTTATTTGACCTCCGACGCGGATCGCTTCCTGTGACCATAACCAGAATTAATCAGCGCAATTTTGATCTTAACCAACCCCAAAACAACCGCGCTTCATGATACAAATGGGGTCTCATTATTTGAACAATACGCAGCACGTCTATGACAAAGGGCGAGTTATGCAAACTGAGCAACAGCGAGCCGTAACACGGCTATGTATCCAGTGCGGATTATTTCTTTTGCAGCACGGGGCGGAAAGTGCGCTGGTGGATGAGCTTTCTTCACGACTTGGGCGTGCGCTGGGGATGGACTGCGTTGAAAGCTCCATCTCTTCCAACGCAATTGTGCTGACCACCATTAAAGATGGTCAATGTTTAACCTCGACACGTAAAAATCAGGATCGCGGCATTAATATGCATGTGGTTACTGAAGTACAGCACATTGTGATTCTGGCGGAACATAAATTGCTGGATTGCAAAGGTGTGGAGAAGCGTTTTAGTCAAATACATCCTCTGCGCTATCCGCGTTGGCTGGTAGCCCTGATGGTTGGACTTTCTTGCGCCTGTTTCTGCAAACTGAATAACGGTGGCTGGGACGGCGCGCTGATTACGTTCTTTGCCAGCATGATCGCCATGTACATCCGCCAACTGCTGGCACAACGCCATCTTCACCCGCAGATAAACTTTTGCCTCACCGCATTTGCCGCCACCACGATTTCCGGCCTCCTTTTACAACTTCCGACATTCAGTCATACGCCTACCATAGCGATGGCGGCCAGCGTTCTGTTGCTGGTGCCGGGCTTTCCGTTGATTAATGCCGTCGCCGATATGTTTAAAGGCCACATCAATACCGGGCTGGCACGCTGGGCAATTGCCAGCCTGTTGACGTTGGCTACCTGCGTTGGCGTGGTGATGGCACTGACGATTTGGGGACTACGCGGATGGGTATGATCGAATTTCTCATAGCGTTGGTGCAGGATATGATCCTCGCGGCAATTCCTGCGGTCGGATTTGCGATGGTATTCAATGTTCCGGTTCGGGCGTTACGCTGGTGTGCGCTGCTTGGCGCGATTGGTCATGGTTCACGAATGATCTTAATGACTACCGGGCTGAATATTGAGTGGTCAACCTTTATGGCATCTATGCTGGTCGGCACCATTGGTATTCAATGGTCGCGCTGGTATCTGGCGCATCCAAAAGTCTTTACCGTGGCGGCTGTTATCCCCATGTTCCCTGGCATTTCTGCTTATACAGCAATGATTTCAGCTGTAAAAATCAGTCAGTTAGGTTATAGCGAGCCGTTGATGATTACCCTGTTAACCAACTTTCTTACGGCATCATCAATTGTTGGTGCATTATCCATCGGTCTTTCCATTCCTGGATTATGGTTGTACCGCAAGCGCCCTCGCGTATAAAATTGCCTCGCTTAAAGCACACGGATGAGAGACAGCCTCCTTTCATCCGTGTGTTACTATAAAAGTAATCTCCCTTCTCGTTCATCGTTCCATATTGAGAAACAGTATGTCTTCCAGAGTTTTGACCCCGGACGTCGTTGGTATTGACGCCCTGGTACACGATCACCAGACCGTTCTGGCAAAAGCTGAAGGCGGAATGGTTGCCGTATTTGCTAACAACGCCCCGGCGTTTTATGCCGTCACGCCCGCGCGTCTTGCTGAACTGCTGGCGCTGGAAGAAAAGCTGGCACGTCCGGGAAGCGATGTCGCTCTGGACGATCAACTCTATCAGGAACCGCAAACTGCCCCCGTTGCCGTACCGATGGGAAAATTTGCCATGTACCCAGACTGGCGACCCGATGCCGACTTCACTCGCCAGGCCGCGTTGTGGGGCGTGGCACTAAGAGAGCCCGCTACCGCCGAAGAACTGGCCTCATTCATTGCCTACTGGCAGGCGGAAGGTAAAGTCTTTCATCATGTACAGTGGCAGCAAAAACTGGCGCGCAGTCTGCAAATTGGTCGCGCCAGCAACGGCGGACTAGCCAAACGAGATGTGAACACGGTCAGCGAACCTGACAGCCAAATTCCACCAGGATTCAGAGGTTAACGATGAAAAACGTTGGCGACCTGATGCAACGCCTGCAAAAAATGATGCCTGCCCATATCAAACCTGCATTCAAAACGGGTGAAGAGCTACTGGCCTGGCAGAAAGAACAAGGGGCGATCCGCTCCGCCGCTCTCGAACGTGAAAATCGGGCGATGAAAATGCAGCGCACCTTTAACCGCTCCGGCATTCGTCCGCTGCATCAGAACTGTTCCTTTGAGAACTATCGTGTTGAATGCGAAGGGCAGATGAATGCGTTGAGCAAAGCGCGTCAGTATGTCGAAGAGTTCGACGGCAACATCGCCAGCTTTATCTTTTCTGGCAAGCCGGGCACCGGTAAAAACCATTTGGCGGCGGCAATCTGCAACGAACTACTGCTGCGCGGCAAATCGGTATTGATTATTACTGTTGCCGATATTATGTCGGCGATGAAAGATACCTTCAAAAATAGCGGTGCCAGTGAAGAACAACTGCTCAACGATCTGAGCAACGTTGATCTACTGGTGATCGACGAGATCGGCGTGCAGACCGAATCTAAATACGAAAAAGTGATCATCAATCAGATCGTCGATCGTCGCTCTTCTTCCAAGCGCCCAACCGGAATGCTGACAAACAGCAATGTGGAGGAAATGACGAAGTTGCTGGGCGAGCGTGTTATGGATCGTATGCGCCTGGGTAACAGTCTGTGGGTGATCTTCAACTGGGACAGTTATCGTAGTCGGGTAACGGGTAAAGAGTATTAATCCCCATTCCCGGCGTTATACTGCGACAAAATTCCACCTTGAGTAATGATGATGAAAACTGTTAAACACCTTCTGTGCTGTGCAATTACCGCCAGCGCATTAATTTCCGCCGGGGTGAATGCCGCTTCCTGGAAAGATGCGCTCTCCAGCGCCGCCAGCGAGTTAGGCAATCAAAACACCACACAGGAAGGCGGCTGGTCGCTCGCTTCATTAACTAACCTGCTTAGTAGCGGCAATCAGGCATTAAGCGCAGATAACATGAACAATGCCGCAGGCATTCTGCAATACTGCGCGAAGCAAAAGCTGGCTTCGGTGACCGATGCGGAAAACATCAAAAACCAGGTACTGGAGAAGCTGGGTCTGAACAGCGAAGAGCAGAAAGAAGACACCAACTATCTGGACGGCATTCAGGGTTTGCTGAAAACCAAAGATGGCCAGCAGCTTAATCTGGATAACATCGGTACGACTCCGCTGGCGGAGAAAGTGAAAACCAAAGCCTGCGATCTGGTATTAAAGCAAGGTCTGAACTTTATCTCTTGATCCGCATAACGCCGCGTTTTAGCTGTTAATCGGCTGGCGCGGCAATCCCCTTCTCTTTTTCCCACTTCTGACGCTTTCATCCCCTGCTATGCGGGAAACAACCTCGATCAAAAAAGTCTGTTTATAAACTAATTCCTAACAACATCGCATTTTTTTGACACTAGAATTGCAGCAATATGGCAGCGCCATTACATTGTGTTTCTCAAAAAATCTTAAGCATCGGCTACACAGCCTGGTTTAGTGAGGATCGCCCGTTGTCAGAACTACTCTCATTTGCCTTGTTTCTCGCCTCTGTGCTGATCTACGCATGGAAAGCGGGACGTAACACCTGGTGGTTTGCCGCCACGTTAACGGTGTTAGGGTTATTTGTCGTTTTAAATATTACCCTGTTTGCCAGCGACTATTTTACTGGCGATGGTATTAACGACGCGGTTCTCTATACCTTAACCAACAGCCTGACCGGTGCAGGCGTCAGCAAATATATCCTGCCAGGTATTGGCATTGCACTGGCACTGGCAGTCGTTTTCGGTGCACTGGGCTGGATCCTGCGCCGCCGACGTCATCATCCGCACCATTTTGGTTACAGCCTTTTGGCGCTCTTGCTGGCACTGGGTTCTGTCGATGCCAGCCCGGCGTTTCGTCAGATAACAGAACTGGTGAAATCCCAGTCGCGCGACGGCGATCCGGACTTTGCGGCTTATTATAAAGAACCGTCGAAAACCATTCCTGACCCGAAACTCAACCTGGTTTATATCTACGGAGAAAGCCTCGAACGCACCTATTTTGACAACGATGCTTTCCCGGATCTCACGCCTGAACTGGGCGCGCTGAAAAATGAAAGTCTGGATTTCAGCCACACGCAGCAGTTGCCGGGAACGGACTACACGATTGCGGGCATGGTGGCTTCCCAGTGTGGTATTCCGCTTTTTGCTCCATTTGAAGGCAACGCTTCTGCATCCGTTTCCAGCTTCTTCCCGCAGAACATCTGTCTGGGCGATATCCTGAAAAACTCGGGTTATCAGAACTATTTCGTACAGGGAGCCAATCTGCGTTTTGCCGGTAAAGATGTGTTCCTGAAATCACACGGCTTCGACCATTTGTACGGCTCAGAAGAGCTGAAAAGCGTGGTCGCAGACCCGCATTATCGCAACGACTGGGGATTCTACGACGATACCGTGCTGGATGAAGCATGGAAAAAATTTGAAGAGCTTTCCCGCTCTGGTCAGCGGTTCTCACTGTTTACCCTGACGGTCGATACCCATCACCCGGATGGTTTTATCTCTCGTACCTGTAATCGCAAAAAATATGATTTTGACGGTAAACCGAACCAGTCATTCAGTGCGGTAAGTTGTAGCCAGGAGAACATCGCGACGTTTATCAACAAAATCAAAGCGTCACCGTGGTTTAAAGATACCGTCATCGTCGTCTCTTCTGACCATTTAGCGATGAATAACACGGCGTGGAAATACCTCAATAAGCAGGATCGCAATAACCTGTTTTTTGTCATCCGTGGCGACAAACCGCAGCAAGAGACGCTGGCAGTGAAGCGCAACACGATGGATAACGGCGCTACGGTACTGGATATCCTTGGTGGTGATAATTTTATCGGCCTCGGACGCAGTAGCCTTTCTGGTCAGTCAATGTCAGAAGTGTTCCTGAACATGAAAGAGAAAGTACTGGCGTGGAAGCCGGATATCATTCGTCTGTGGAAATTCCCCACCGAGATAAAAGAATTTACCATCAATCAGAATAAAAACATGATCGCCTTCTCGGGTAGTCATTTCCGTTTGCCGCTGCTGCTGCGGGTTTCAGACAAACGAGTGGAACCGCTGCCAGAAAGTGAATACTCCGCACCACTGCGTTTCCAACTGGCCGATTTCGCCCCACGTGATAATTTCATCTGGGTTGACCGCTGCTACAAAATGGGGCAGTTGTGGGCGCCGGAACTGGCGCTTTCTACCGACTGGTGTGTTTCACAGGGGCAACTTGGCGGGCAACAAACAGTGCAGCATGTCGATAAGCCAGAATGGAAAGGTAAAACGGCATTTAAGGACACGGTCATCGACATGGCACGCTACAAAGGCAATGTCGATACACTGAAGATTGTCGATAACGATATTCGCTACAAAGCAGACAGTTTCATCTTTAACGTCGCGGGTGCGCCGGAAGAGGTGAAACAGCTTAGCGGGATTTCCCGTCCGGAGTCGTGGGGTCGCTGGTCTAATGCACAGCTTGGCGATGAAGTGAAAATCGAGTACAAGCATCCGCTGCCGAAGAAATTTGATCTGGTGATTACCGCCAAAGCCTACGGTAATAACGCCAGCCGCCCCATTCCGGTACGCGTTGGCAATGAAGAACAAACCATTGTGCTGGGCAACGAAGTGACCACCACTACGCTGCATTTCGATAACCCAACCGATGCCGACACCCTGGTGATTGTGCCGCCGGAACCCGTCGCAACCAACGAAGGGAATATTCTCGGTCACTCGCCGCGTAAACTCGGTATCGGGATGGTGGAAATTAAAGTGGTGGCGCGTGAAGGGTAAACACTGACGGATTTACAGGTCGGATAAGACGCGTAAACGTCTTATCCGACCAACAAAACATTATTGATAAATAAAAATAGTGTCCAACACTGCATAGCCACTTTACCAGTCACTCATTATCAGAAAGTAACCACACCCTTAATCAACTCACGATTGTTAATCACATCGCGCTCATAGGTTTCTGCCAGCGTGGCGAACGGATAGCGATGGGTTAACATCATGCCGGCAGTGATCTTCCCTTCCGCCATCAGTCGCCAGACTTTCGCAAAATCTTCCGGCGTAGCGTTACGGCTGCCCATTATTGTGGCCTCTTTTTTGTGGAATTCTGGATCAGAGATTTGCAAATCGCCTTTAAACAGGCCGACAAAGACTACCGTGCCACCGTGGCGAATCAGATTAACAGTGTTATTCATCGCATGTTGATTACCTGTCGCGTCGATCACTTTCTGCGCCAGAGAGCCACCAAATTGCGCGCGTAGTTGGTCATCAAAATCTTCTGCGAACGGATCAAGCACGGGCAGCTCCAGACGCCTTATCACATGCTCACGCCGCGCCAGACTGGTATCGACCACCACCACCTGTGCGCCATCAACTTTAGCGATTGCCGCCGCGCCAAGACCGATTGGCCCCGCCCCGACCACCAGCACCTGCTCGCCAGGCGCAACTGCCGCGCGGCGCACCGCATGAGCACTAATGGCGAAGGGTTCAATCAACGCTGCCGCCTGTGGGTCGATGCCGTCTGCGGGCAAAATGTTCGCTTCTGGCACGCTTAAATACTCACTAAAACCGCCATCCTGATGCACTCCTATGACCGAAATGCTTTCACAGCAGTTGGTGCGACCACTTTTACACGCCGGGCATTGCTGACAGGCGATATAAGGGATCACTGCAACTTGCTGGCCATTTTTGAGATCAGCAATATCTTTACCTAATTCAACAATCTCTCCACATATTTCATGGCCTAACACGCGTGGATAACTAAAAAATGGTTGATTTCCACCCCAGGCATGAATATCAGTACCACAAATTCCGACAGACTTAATCTTTATCAATACTTCATCGCCACCGGGAATTGGCATTTCATATTGTTTCCAGACTAATTCTTTCGGTTTCTGGCAAATTAATGTATTTATCTTAGGCATAATTCTGCTCTCCATTTTTTGTTGTCTTAGATATCAATGAAAATGAAAAATGCCAGTGAAATAGAAAATCTATTTTGTGAAAATACACGCATAAAAATGTTTTAAATCGGGTTTTAATAGCGCGACAAGGAGAAAAATATGAGTCGCTCACAAAATTTACGCCATAATGTGGTTAACCAGTTTATTGATGAGATGGTATGTGGTCATATCCCTTCCCCACTCCCATCGCAAAGCTCACTAGCGGAAATGTACAACGTCAGTCGCACCACGGTGCGTCATGTTCTCAGCCACTTACGCGAATGCGGTGTCCTGACGCAGGTCGGGAATGACCACGTCATCACGCGTAAACCTGATCACAACGATGGTTTTGCCTGTCCCGCAGCTTCGATAAGCGAGCAAGACAAAGTATTTGAGCAGTTTTTTTTCACGATGATAAATCAGCGTCAGTTATTGCCTGGTGAAACTTTTTCTGAGCTGCAACTGGCGCGAGCGGCAGGTGTCAGCTCGATTACGGCAAGAAAATATCTTTTAAAATTATGGTGCTATAACCTCACCCAAAGCGAGAAACGCGGTCAGTGGAGGATAAAGCATTTCGATCAATCCTACGCCGAGCAGCTTTTTGAACTGCGCGAAATGTTGGAAACGCGCTCAATCCAGCGTTTTCTCACCCTGCCTGATAATGATCCGCGCTGGTTTCAGGTGAAAACCATGCTCGAACGCCACCGAATGCTGCGTAACAACATCGGCAGTAATTTTCACACGTTCTCGCAACTGGACAGAGAGTTCCATTCCTTATTGCTTTCAGCCACTGACAATATCTTTTTCAATCAATCCATTGATATTATCTCCGTCATCTTTCATTTCCACTATCAATGGGACGAAAACGATCGCCGGCAGCGCAATATCATAGCCATAGATGAGCATATGACTATTCTCAGTGCTTTGGTTTGCCGCAGCTATGTGGATGCAACGCTTGCACTACGTAACCATTTGAATTCAGCTAAACAAGCGATGATTCGTTCCATCAAGAAGAACAAGCGGTACGTTTATTAAATACAGATTAAAAACAGCAAACTATTAGTTTGTGCACGGTTTTATCAAAATATAAACACCCGAAATTTCCGACTTACCTATGCTCGCAACCAGTCGACTATAAATGTTTTCTTGTGAGCGGTAGTGAAATCCTAAAGATTTCATCTGCCATTAATATTAACCCTGCGCAATACATAATTACGCAAATAATTAATATATTATAGATACAGGAGTTCGGCGTGGAAAAAGAAAATATTACCCTCGATCCGCAATCTTCCTTTCGCTCAACGTCGTCGGTAGATATCCCCGTGCCACCAAATGGATTAATTCAACGCAGTACACGAATTAAACACATTCAAACCACCGCCATGTTGTTATTATTTATTGCTGCGGTAATAAATTTTCTCGATCGCAGTTCGCTGTCGGTGGCGAATGTAACTATTCGTGGAGAACTGGGGTTAAACGCCACCGAGATGGGCGCTTTACTCTCCGTGTTCTCGCTCTCTTACGGGATTGCGCAATTGCCAGCAGGCGCACTGCTGGATCGCAAAGGTTCACGTCTGATGTTGGGACTAGGGATGCTAGTCTGGTCGCTATTCCAGGCAATGTCTGGCATGGTACACAGCTTTACGCAGTTCGTGCTGGTACGTATTGGTATGGGGATCGGTGAGGCTCCCATGAACCCGTGCGGTGTTAAAGTGATTAACGACTGGTTCAACATCAAAGAACGTGGACGTCCGATGGGCTTTTTTAACGCAGCCGCCATCATTGGTGTTGCCATAAGCCCGCCGATTCTGGCAGCGATAATGCTGGCCATCGGCTGGCGTGGGATGTTTATAACCATCGGATCACTGGGTATTTTTCTCGCCATCGCCTGGTTTATGCTCTATCGCAACCGCGAGCAGGTAGTGCTGACCGCCGTTGAACAAACCTATCTCAACGCCGGTAGTGTCAATACCCGCCGCGACCCACTCACTTTTGCCGAATGGCGCAGCCTGTTTCGTAACCGCACAATGTGGGGAATGATGCTCGGTTTCAGTGGTATCAACTATGCGGCATGGCTGTACATTGCCTGGTTGCCGGGTTACCTGCAAACAGCCTATCACCTGGATTTAAAAAGCACGGGCTTGATGGCGGCAATACCTTTCCTGTTCGGTGGGATCGGGATGCTACTCAACGGATATGTGACCGACTGGCTGGTCAAAGGAGGGATGAAGCCGATTAAGAACCGTAAGCTCTGTATTATTACCGGGATGTTCAGTTCAGCCGCCTTTACTCTGATAGTACCGCAAGCGACAACCCCCATGAGCGCGGTTCTGCTGATTGGCATGGCGTTGTTCTGCCTTCACTTTGCCAGTACATCCTGCTGGGGACTGGTTCACGTAGCGGTCGCTTCTCGCATGACCGCGTCAGTGGGCAGTATCCAGAACTTTGCCAGCTTCATCTGCGCCTCATTAGCGCCGATTATTACCGGTTTTATTGTCGATACCACTCACTCATTCCGTCTGGCGCTACTCATCTGCGGTTGCGTCACCGCAGCAGGCGCGCTGGCGTACATCTTCATGGTACATCAACCCATTAGCGATCCGCATAAAGAGTAATCTCCCCTTGCCCGATAAGTCATCGCTTATCGGGCATTTTTTGTGGCAATTAAAACGTTTCCCAGTTATCCCCGCTATCAGCCACTACCGCTTTACGCGACACCATCGGTGCCACCGTTTTTACCGCCAACGCTTCGCGCTGACGCTGTTGCTCTTGCTGAATACGAAATACAGCCACAGCTTCAGTCAGGCGGCTGGCCTGCTCTTCCAGCGCGGCGGCAGCAGCGGCAGACTCTTCCACCAGCGCAGCGTTCTGTTGTGTTACCCGGTCCATCTCGACAACCGCTAAGCCAACCTGATCGATACCGCGACTCTGCTCATCAGAAGCGGAGGCAATTTCGCCCATGATATCGGTCACGCGGGTCACGGCGCTGACAATCTCCGCCATAGTTTCCCCGGCGCTTTCGACGAGTGTCGATCCGACATCCACTTTGCCAACCGAATCTTCAATCAGACTTTTAATTTCACGCGCCGCCTGGGCGCTACGCTGAGCCAGATTACGCACTTCTCCCGCGACCACCGCAAAACCACGGCCTTGTTCACCCGCGCGTGCTGCTTCGACTGCCGCATTCAAGGCCAGAATATTCGTCTGGAAAGCAATGCCGTCGATGACACTGATAATATCGGCAATTTTCTGCGAGCTTGTGGAAATATCGCGCATGGTTTGTACCACGCTATCGACCACATTACCGCCACGTTGTGCCGTTTCGGAAGCACTTAACGCCAGATGGCTTGCCTGTCGCGCGTTCTCGGCATTCTGTTTCACTGTCGCAGTCAATTGCTCCATGCTGGCTGCCGTCTCTTCTAACGAAGCGGCTTGTTGCTCAGTGCGTGAAGAGAGATCGTTATTACCGGTAGCGATTTCGCTGGCTCCGCTATAGATGGCATTAGCACCATTACGCACATCACCCACGGTACGTACCAGTTCACTTTGCATATGGCGCAAACTCTCTGCCAGTTGCCCCACTTCATTAGAGCCATCTACCTCGATCGGTTTCACCAGATCGCCGCCAGCAATATGACGAATGTTGTCGATCAGGCGATTCATCGGCGCCACCAGCGACGTTTTAATACCAAACCAGACGGCGAAGATAACCGCCAGTACGACGATCAGCACACCCGCCAGCACCCACATTGCCTGGTTAAAGGCAGCATTATTATCGGTGACGGCGATGTCATAGAGACGATCGTTTTGCTGCATATACGCCATATACTGCTTCTCGAAACCGTCCTGATATCCCTGAGTCGGTTGGTCAAAAAACTCGTTGATTTTGCCCGCCCCTAATAACTGGATCAGCTCCGCCAGTGCATTGTGATAGATATCGTAATTACGTTTGATCTCCGTGGCAGCCGCTGTGCTCTGATGCAAGTCTCGCGGTAATGCTTCGTAATCTGCCCAGTTTTTTTCCGCTTGTTTCAGCGAAATAGTGGCACTCTGCATCAGCTCGGCGACGGTCGAACCGCTGCCAATATTGTTCTGATCCATCATGTAGCGGATACCCGCACGGTTGAGGGTGTTACGCGTCTGCAACAACGCAACCCAACTGCCATTTAGCGTAGATTGCTGCTGGCGAATGGTTTGTAAGACGGAGAGATTTTCTTTGTCCTTTTTTAAAGCGTTAAAGAACAGGCTGCCTGATGTCAGTTGCAAAAGGCCGAAAACGGCCAAAACCAGCAGTAAGCTGGTCACGATCCTGATACGTTTTAACATGGTTTCTCTTTTCCTGTTGACCGATAGCAGGATTTTCGGCCTGGAATGAGAAAACTTTATAGGTAGCGACCTGAAACTGGTTAAATTTATCTCACTTTTTTATTTTTGTTCAAAAATACAATAACCACTCATTGATACATTTTTCTTTCTTATTTTTTTCACACTAACTGTATCTGTTTTGAACGAAATATGTTCTATATGTGAATTTTTAAGAAAGGACATCTGAAATGTTAAACCGTGACTTCGATCATCTCTCAACGCTATTACATCTCTTTTTTGAACGTGAGGATATTTGTCAAAAACTTAATATTATTGACCAAAACAATATCACTGGTTGGGAAGTGTGGCTTCAGGTTGAATTTGCCAATATGCTCTGCTCAACAGGCCATGAATGGTGGCGAGAACAAACACTTTGCTGTGATAAGCGCAGAAATCCCCAGCGCCCCACACTACGCACAGATTTCTTATTACGTAAAAAAGGCTGGACGCAAGATAGCTATATCGCACTTGAAATAAAACAAAACAGAGACGCGACTAGTTGTGTTAAAAATATGATCGCAGACTTAGAGAAAAGTGCCAAAATTAAACGTTCTGAACTTGATTTGCGTAGTTTCTGGACCCTGGGCATCACCCCCATGATAGACAGGGAAAGACTGGATTATCTCATCGACAGTTATTTAGATGAGAAATTTCACCTTACTAAATCTCGTAAAAAACACGTTTTACTTAAAGAAATAAATAATACACCATATTGCTATATTGTTATTTAATATTTATAGCGTGAATATAATTTTTATATGAGTAACACAACCGAGGGCTAAAAATCGCTTCGGTTGTGATCAATATCACATAAATAGCCTTCATAAACCTCGCCCAATACCGCTCAACTGCAAAACTGACCGCTTACGTCCCTAATATAACCACTCAGTTATTTACCTTACTTTACGCGCGCGTAACTCTGGCAACATCACTGCAGGATAGCGGTCAATTTACCTCCTCAAACGCAACGCAAACCTAGAACGGCTTCGGCCTATGATTAACAAATTACTCAATGGATTTTGGTTTGCAGGAAGGCAGCAAGTGAGTGAATCCCCGGGAGCTTACAACAGTAAGTGACTGGGGGAGCGAATGTAGCTGCCGCACCAGTAAGCCAAAAGACGACGAGTAAAATGCCAGGTTTTACTATGGATACGAAAAAACTATTCAAGCACATACCCTGGGTGATTCTTGGAATCATCGGTGCATTCTGCCTCGCGGTAGTTGCATTACGTCGGGGGGAGCACGTCAGTGCCCTGTGGATCGTGGTCGCCTCTGTGTCGGTGTATCTGGTGGCGTATCGCTACTACAGTCTGTACATCGCCCAGAAGGTGATGAAACTCGACCCCACGCGCGCGACGCCTGCGGTTATTAACAACGACGGTCTGAACTACGTTCCGACCAACCGTTACGTGTTGTTTGGTCACCACTTCGCCGCTATCGCCGGTGCCGGTCCGCTGGTTGGTCCGGTTCTCGCCGCGCAGATGGGCTACCTGCCGGGTACGCTGTGGCTACTGGCGGGGGTAGTGCTGGCCGGTGCAGTGCAAGACTTTATGGTGCTGTTTATCTCTTCTCGCCGTAACGGCGCATCTCTCGGTGAGATGATCAAAGAAGAGATGGGGCCAGTACCAGGGACTATCGCGCTGTTTGGCTGTTTCTTAATCATGATCATCATCCTCGCCGTCCTGGCGCTGATTGTGGTTAAAGCCCTGGCCGAAAGTCCGTGGGGTGTCTTCACCGTTTGCTCAACCGTACCGATTGCGCTGTTTATGGGTATCTACATGCGCTTTATCCGTCCGGGGCGTGTGGGTGAAGTCTCTGTCATTGGTATCGTGCTGCTGGTTGCCTCTATCTACTTCGGCGGCGTGATTGCTCACGACCCGTACTGGGGTCCGGCACTGACCTTTAAAGACACCACCATTACCTTCGCGCTGATTGGCTATGCGTTTGTTTCCGCACTGCTGCCGGTGTGGCTGATCCTCGCACCGCGCGACTATCTGGCAACCTTCCTGAAAATCGGCGTTATCGTCGGCCTGGCGCTGGGTATCGTGGTACTGAACCCGGAACTGAAAATGCCTGCGATGACCCAGTACATTGACGGTACTGGCCCGCTGTGGAAAGGCGCTCTGTTCCCGTTCCTGTTCATCACCATCGCCTGTGGTGCGGTATCTGGCTTCCACGCCCTGATCTCTTCCGGTACGACGCCGAAACTGCTGGCTAACGAAACCGACGCGCGTTTCATTGGCTACGGCGCAATGCTGATGGAGTCCTTCGTGGCGATTATGGCGCTGGTTGCTGCGTCCATCATCGAACCGGGTCTTTACTTCGCGATGAACACCCCGCCTGCGGGTCTCGGCATCACCATGCCTAACCTGCATGAAATGGGTGGCGAGAACGCGCCAATCATCATGGCGCAGCTGAAAGACGTTACCGCACACGCGGCAGCAACCGTCAGCTCCTGGGGCTTCGTGATTTCTCCAGAGCAGATCCTGCAAACCGCGAAAGACATTGGTGAGCCTTCTGTCCTGAACCGTGCAGGTGGTGCGCCGACGCTGGCGGTAGGTATCGCACACGTGTTCCACAAAGTGCTGCCGATGGCTGACATGGGCTTCTGGTATCACTTCGGTATTCTGTTCGAAGCACTGTTCATCCTGACCGCACTGGATGCCGGTACGCGTTCTGGCCGCTTTATGCTGCAAGACCTGCTGGGTAACTTCATTCCGTTCCTGAAAAAAACCGACTCTCTGGTTGCCGGTATCATCGGTACAGCGGGCTGTGTGGGTCTGTGGGGCTACCTGCTGTATCAGGGCGTGGTCGATCCGCTGGGCGGCGTTAAGAGCCTGTGGCCGCTGTTCGGTATCTCTAACCAGATGCTGGCAGCCGTGGCGCTGGTACTGGGCACCGTTGTGCTGATTAAGATGAAGCGTACCCAATACATCTGGGTAACTGTTGTTCCGGCGGTATGGCTGCTTATTTGCACCACCTGGGCGCTGGGTCTGAAACTGTTCAGCACCAACCCGCAGATGGAAGGCTTCTTCTACATGGCAAGCCAGTACAAAGAGAAGATTGCTAACGGTACTGACCTGACGGCGCAGCAGATTGCCAACATGAACCACATCGTTGTGAACAACTACACCAACGCAGGCCTGAGTATTCTGTTCCTGATTGTGGTGTACAGCATCATCTTCTACGGTTTCAAAACCTGGCTGAAGGTGCGTAACAGCGACAAACGTACTGACAAAGAAACACCGTACGTTCCAATCCCGGAAGGCGGCGTGAAGATCTCTTCGCACCACTAACCGGATGCCTTATCCGGCCTACAAAGTGTCTATCGTAGGCCGGATAAGGCGTGTACGCCGCATCCGGCAAATCCCCAGCCCGGACCTTCCGGGCTTTACGCATATCTGGAAGGCAAAATGTTTGGTAACTTAGGACAGGCAAAAAAATATCTCGGCCAGGCGGCGAAGATGTTGATTGGCATTCCAGACTACGACAACTACGTCGAGCATATGAAGACCAACCATCCCGACAAGCCGTACATGAGCTATGAAGAATTCTTCCGCGAACGCCAGAACGCGCGCTACGGCGGCGATGGTAAAGGCGGTATGCGCTGTTGTTAATGGAGAGAGCATGAACCCGATTGCAGTTACCCTACTCACCGGTTTTTTAGGCGCAGGCAAAACCACCCTGCTGCGCCATATTCTTAACGAACAACACGGCTACAAGATTGCCGTGATTGAAAACGAATTCGGCGAAGTCTCCGTTGATGATCAACTAATTGGCGACCGCGCCACGCAGATCAAAACGCTGACCAACGGCTGCATCTGCTGTTCGCGCTCCAACGAGCTAGAAGACGCACTACTCGACCTGCTGGATAATCTCGACAAGGGCAATATTCAGTTCGACCGTCTGGTGATTGAATGCACCGGCATGGCCGATCCCGGCCCGATTATTCAGACCTTTTTCTCCCATGAGATTTTATGCCAGCGCTACCTGCTGGACGGCGTGATTGCGCTGGTGGATGCGGTACATGCCGACGAGCAGATGAACCAGTTCACCATCGCCCAGTCACAGGTTGGCTACGCCGACCGTATTCTGCTGACCAAAACCGACGTCGCTGGCGAAGCAGAAAAACTGCGTGAACGTCTGGCGCGCATCAACGCCCGCGCACCGGTGTACACCGTCACTCACGGCGACATCGACCTGGGCCTGCTGTTCAACACCAACGGTTTTATGCTGGAAGAGAACGTTGTCAGCACCAAACCGCGTTTCCACTTTATCGCCGATAAACAAAACGATATTTCATCGATTGTGGTGGAACTGGATTACCCGGTAGATATCAGCGAAGTTTCCCGCGTGATGGAAAACCTGCTGCTGGAATCGGCAGATAAACTGCTGCGTTACAAAGGGATGCTGTGGATTGACGGCGAACCTAACCGCCTGCTGTTCCAGGGCGTCCAGCGCCTCTACAGCGCCGACTGGGACCGCCCGTGGGGCGATGAAAAACCGCATAGCACGATGGTGTTTATCGGGATTCAGTTGCCGGAGGATGAGATTCGGGCAGCGTTTGCGGGGTTGAGGAAGTAATTTTGGATGATGGCCGCCACGTGGCGGCCTGAATTATTTTTTGTTCTGATCGCGCAGCATCGCTTCACGTAAAATTGCGTTCAGGCGAGTTTGATAGCCTTTACCTGGTCGCTTCAGCCATTCCATCACATCAGCATCAATACGCACCGAAGCCTGGGTTTTCAATGGCCGATAAAACTTACCGCGTTCGGCGTTAGACCATTGCTCATCGCTGGAAGGTGGGATATCACTGTAATCAATATCTTCGTCGGATTTATTCGCCAGCGCCTTCAATTCGGCCTCATGCTGCACATCGAGTGTAGAGGAGGTCCCTCGTTTATGTTTAACCATGCTCATAGCGACTCCTCTCTTTACGATCTGCTTTTCGTGCACTGATGATTCGAATAATTTCATTTCCGCTTTCGAAACGGATGGTATGCGCAGCCAGGATAACCACGATGCCGTGAACCACGGCCGATAGTCTGCCAGCGATACTCACCGTTTTCTATGCGATCTTGCTGTGACAAATGTTGTGGATCATCAAACACTAACACCGCATCTTCAAAGCGGATGCCATGTTTCACCCGATTACTTTTGGCCTTGTTTGCATCCCATTCAAACTCCATAGGCATAGTTGCCATCCCTGATTGTATATACAAAAATGTATCTACAATTATTCTGCAATTATAGCGTTGATGTTGGAAATAGCATCACGTTTTGGATAATCAACCATGAAATTGACAATGAGTAAGTTGGACTTGATTCATCCAATAGAATTTCTCACCTGACATGGCACACTAAACACCTCGCTGTCGTTAAGGGATTACCGTGAAAAACTACAAAGTCATTACCCCGCTTTTTCCTACCTATGCGCAAGTTAAGGCTATGATGAAAGCCGTCTCAGGCTATTCCCTGAAAGCGGTACGCAATATGATTACCGCCATTCACGAGCAAACCGGTACGCCGCAAAAACCCGTTGACTGGTCGGAACCTGACCTGTGGATCAGCGAACGCTTAACGGGTGAAGATGCCGACATCGCCCGTCGTATTTGGGATACCGATAATCACATATTGAACCCGCGCCACAGCTACGGCTGCTACTTATTCCTCAACTATCCCCAGTTTGAGCTGATGGAAAGCACGCCAGACGATACCTGGCAGCCCACCTCGCGCGGGCAAAAATTCCTGCAAGATGATGAAAAAACGCTGCGTTCACTGGACGATCAGGAAGGCATTCTGCAACTGCTTGAACTGCTGGCTGGCCGCGAAATGTCGCGCCGCGCTGATTTATTGCCGGAATGGCAGGCCTTTTTGCATCAGCATTCGAAATTCGCTTCCGCCAGTTCGGTGAAAAGCACGCTCTACTCCCGTCTCTATAACCTTATCGACCGTGACATGGTTAACCGTGAAGGCATGAGCTATCGCATCACCGACACCGGGCGCGCCTGGCTTGGAAAAGCGTTGCCAGCACGAAAAAGCGATCCGCGTAAAGAGCTGTTGGAAGCGGTGAAACGCTACAACGAGCAGCAAAAAGAGCTGCTGCGCGAACAACTCAGCACGATGAACCCTTACAAGTTTGAGCAACTGGTCGGTCAATTACTGGAAGCAATGGGCTACGAGCAGGTCGAAGTGACCAAAGCCTCAGGCGATAAAGGCGTGGACGTGATTGGTCAGGTGCAGGTCGGCATCACCACCATTACCGAAGTGGTGCAGGTCAAAAGAATGCAGAACACCATCACTCGCCCGTATATCGACCAGTTGCGCGGGGCGCTGCCTTACCACAAAGCCATTCGCGGTACGCTCATCACCACCGGGAAATTTGCGGCGAAATGTGCAGAAGCGGCGCTCTTTCCGGGTGCCGCGCCCATTACGCTTATCGACGGCGATCGCTTACTGGAACTGTTAATCGAAAATAACGTCGGCATTCGCCGCAGCAATGCAGTGGAATTGCTGGATGTGGATTTGCAGTTGTTTGATGAGCTGGAGATGGATTAAAGGGCGAAATTTGCCGCCGCTACCATTACAATAGCGACCCAATTTATCTGAACAGAGTTCATCATGGCCAAAGCACCAACTAAAAAAGCCAAAGCAAAGAAAGGCTTTGAAGAAACATTATGGGATACCGCAAACCAGCTTCGCGGTAGCGTTGAGTCCTCCGAATACAAGCACGTGGTGTTGAGCCTCGTGTTCCTGAAATTCATCAGCGATAAGTTTGAAGCGCGCCGCAAAAAAATGATTGCCGATGGGCAAGCAGACTTCCTTGAGATGGAAGTGTTCTACCAGCAGGACAACATTTTCTACCTGCCGGAAGAGGCGCGCTGGTCGTTTATCAAACAAAATGCCAAACAGGACGATATTGCGGTTCGTATTGACACCGCCCTCTCGACCATTGAGAAACGTAACCCATCACTGAAAGGCGCGCTGCCAGACAACTACTTCAGCCGTCAGAATCTGGAAACCAAAAAACTGGCGTCACTGATTGATACCATCGACAACATCGAAACGCTGGCACACGAAACTGACGTTGAAACGTTATCGAAAGAAGACCTGGTCGGACGCGTTTACGAATACTTCCTCGGTAAGTTTGCCGCAACCGAAGGCAAAGGCGGTGGTGAGTTCTACACGCCCAAATGTGTGGTTACGCTGTTAACTGAAATGCTCGAACCTTTCCAGGGCAAAATTTATGACCCGTGCTGTGGCTCGGCAGGGATGTTCGTGCAGTCGGTGAAGTTTGTCGAGAGCCATCAGGGTAAAAGTCGTGATATCGCGCTGTATGGTCAGGAACTGACAGCCACGACCTATAAACTGGCAAAAATGAACCTCGCCATTCGCGGTCTTTCTGCTAACCTCGGCGAACGCCCGGCAAACACTTTCTTTAGCGACCAGCACCCGGACCTGAAAGCCGACTACATTCTGGCGAACCCGCCGTTCAACCTGAAAGACTGGCGTAATGAAGCCGAATTAACCGAAGATCCACGCTTTGCCGGTTATCGTATGCCGCCAACCGGTAACGCCAACTACGGCTGGATTTTGCATATGCTCTCCAAGCTGTCGGCTAACGGCACAGCAGGTTTTGTGTTGGCAAACGGCTCGATGAGTTCTAACACCAGCGGCGAAGGAGAGATCCGTGCACAGATGATCGAAAATGATCTAATCGACTGCATGATCGCTCTGCCAGGTCAGTTGTTTTACACCACGCAGATCCCGGTGTGTTTATGGTTTATGACCAAATCGAAGGCTGCCGATCCGGCCAAAGGTTATCGTGATCGTCAGGGCGAGACGCTGTTTATTGATGCGCGTAACCTCGGCAGCATGATTAGCCGCACAACTAAAGAGTTAACGGCGGAAGATATTGCCACAATCGCCGATACCTACCATGCCTGGCGCAGTACGCCGGAAGAACTGGCTGCACGGATTGCGCGTGGTGACAGCAAGCTGGAAAAATATGAAGACCAGGCAGGCTTCTGCAAAGTTGCAACCCTGCAAGATATTAAAGATAACGACTACGTACTGACACCGGGCCGCTATGTGGGTGCAGCCGAGCAGGAAGAAGACGGCGTGGCGTTTGAGACGAAAATGCGCGAATTGTCGAAGACGTTGTTTGAGCAGATGAAGCAGGCGGAAGAACTGGATCGTGCGATTCGCAAGAATTTGGAGGCGCTGGGTTATGGGGAATAAGTGGCCAGAATTCCGTTTGGATGAAATTACGACTTTAATTGTTGATTGTCCTCATTCAACGCCAGAATGGACAGACTCAGGAGTTATTGTTCTCAGAAGTAATAATATCCGCAATGGTGCTTTAGATTTAGCAACCCCTAGTTTTACAACAGAAGAAGGTTATCTAGAACGTATCAAGAGAGCCATTCCCTCTGAAGAAGATATAGTTCTAACCAGAGAAGCGCCAATGGGTGAAGTATGTATAATTCCAAAAGGGATAAAATGCTGCTTGGGACAAAGAATGGTATTAATACGTGCGGATAAATCTCAAGTCATCCCAGAATATCTACTATATGTAATGCAGAGTTCATATATTCAACATCAAATTAGCTGGAATGAAGGTACTGGAACAACCGTAAGCAATATCAGAATACCTAATATTAAAGCATTAAAAATACCTTTACCAAAAATCACTATTCAACGGACAATTGTTTCTAATTTATTAGTGATTGACAAAAAAATAGCAATAAATACTGGGATCAACCAAACCTTGGAACAAATGTCCCAAACCCTTTTCAAATCCTGGTTTGTGGATTTTGATCCGGTGATTGATAACGCTCTGGATGCAGGAAACCCTATCCCAGAAGCTCTGCAAGCTCGTGCAGAATTGCGTCAAAAAGTACGTAATAGTACTGATTTTAAACCGCTTCCGACGGAAATCCGCTCGCTTTTCCCAAGTGAATTTGAAGAAACGGAGTTGGGTTGGGTGCCAAAGGGCTGGCATTATAAAAATGCAGAAGAAATAGCAACGATCTCCATAGGAAAAACGCCGCCTCGTACTCAAAAAGAATGTTTTTGCGACAAAAAAGACAGTAACTATGCATGGGTCTCGATTAAGGATCTAGGAAATTGTAGTGTATTCATTAAAGATAGTAGTGAGTATTTAACTTCTGACGCAGTTAATAGTTATAATGTAAAAATTGTCCCTAAAGATGCTGTATTATTAAGTTTCAAGTTGACAATCGGTAGAATAGCGATAGCCGAAGATATATTAACTACCAATGAAGCAATTGCTCATTTTTATAATATGAAGCATGGCATCAACAAAGAATATTTATATTCATATCTAAAAATTTTTGATTATAATTCTTTAGGAAGTACATCTTCTATTGCAACAGCAATAAACTCTAAAATAATAAGAAAAATTCCAGTTCTTGTTCCTGATGGAGACATATTAGAAAAATATAAAAAATCAACAGATATAATATTTCAAAAGATAAAATTTAATAATGGAAACATATGTAACTTAACAGCCCTCCGCGACACCCTGCTCCCGAAACTCATCTCCGGCGAGCTATCACTGGACGATCTTCCGGATCTCACCACCGATACAGAAGCCCCATAACGCATTTTGCCCCTGTAAAATCAGGGGCTTTCTGGTAAGGTTTTCTACTGATACGGGAATGCTTACCAGAAATTAGCCAGGGTTGGAGCGCGATATGAGTCTCTCTTTCAGTGAAGCAAAATTAGAACAAGCGATCATTGAACTGTTACAGGATCAGGGATATCAACACCTGATCGGCGATAATGTCCCACGTTCGAGTCTCGATCAGGTCATTATCGAAGACGATGTCCGTCATTATTTAGCGGCACGCTACCAGCCTGATGGCATTACTGAAGAAGAGATTCAGCGACTGATCAAACAGTTCACCACACTTCCGGCCTCCGATCTTTATGAAAGCAACAAAACTTTTTGTCGCTGGCTGGCAAATGGTTTTCTGTTCAAACGCGACGATCGGCAACAAAAAGATCTCTATATTGAATTGCTCGACACCCGGCATCTACCTGTCGCACTGCGCCAGATATTTGACGCCGAAAATGTCCCGTTGCAACAGGCGGCGGAACTTCCGCCCTCCTATATTAACCCGCCACTTAACCGGATTAAGATTGTTAACCAGCTTAAAATCTCCGGCAAAGATAATCAGACTCGTATTCCTGACGGCATTCTCTATATCAATGGTCTGCCATTGGTCGTCTTTGAATTTAAAAGTGCGGTGCGCGAGCAGGAAGCCAGTATTGGCGATGCCTGGAAGCAGCTCTGTAAACGCTACCGCCGCGATATTCCGCAACTGTTTATCTACAACGCGCTCTGCATTATTAGCGATGGCGTAAATAATCGAATGGGCAACCTGTTTGCGCCCTATGAATACTTTTACTCATGGCGCAAAGTCACCGGTAATGAAAACCGTGAACAGGACGGAATTCCATCATTGCACTCAATGATTCAGGGGCTGTTTCATCCGGTACGTCTGCTGGATGTGATTAAAAACTTTATCTGCTTCCCGGATAAAGCCAAGCATGAAGTAAAAATTTGCTGCCGATATCCGCAGTACTATGCCGCCCGCAAACTCTATTACAGCATCAAGCAGGCGCGTAAACCTTTCGGTAGCGGTAAAGGCGGTACCTACTTTGGCGCAACGGGCTGTGGCAAAAGTTACACCATGCAATTTTTAACGCGTCTTTTGATGAAGAGCGTGGAGTTTGCCAGCCCGACCATTGTTTTGATCACCGACCGCACCGATCTGGACGATCAGCTTTCTGCGCAAATGTGCAACGCCAAAAATTACATTGGCGACGATACCATCGTTCCCGTTACCAGCCGTGAAGATCTGCGTAATCAACTGGCGGGACGCAATAGTGGCGGTGTATTCCTGACGACGATCCATAAATTCACCGAAGACACCGAACTCCTTTCTGAACGCAGCAATATCATTTGCATCTCGGACGAAGCACATCGCAGCCAGGTTAACCTCGACCAGAAAGTCATCGTCGATAAAGAAAGCGGAAAAGTGCGCAAAACTTATGGCTTTGCAAAATACCTGCACGATTCACTGCCAAACGCCACCTATGTTGGCTTTACCGGCACACCGATTGACGCGACGCTCGATGTCTTCGGTGAGGTGATCGACAGTTACACCATGACCGAATCCGTTCAGGATGAAATCACTGTACGCATCGTGTACGAAGGCCGTGCGGCGAAAGTGATCCTGGACTCCAGCAAACTGGAAGAAGTCGAAAAGTATTACGAAGAGTGCGCAAACGCAGGCACCAATGAGTGGCAAATCGACGAAAGCAAAAAAGCCACCGCAACCATGAATGCGGTTCTGGGTGATGAAGATCGGTTAAAAGCCCTCGCGGAAGATTTTGCCAAACATTATGAAAAACGCGTAGCCGAAGGTTCCACCGTAAAAGGCAAAGCCATGTTTGTTTGTGCCAGCCGTGAAATTGCCTGGGATTTCTACCGCCAGCTTAAAGCTATTCGCCCCGCCTGGTTTGAGGTGAAGCAAGCACCCGATGGCGTCGTCCTGACGGAACAGGAGCAGAAAGAGTTACCGCCTTCTGAAATGGTGAAAATGGTCATGACGCGCGGTAAAGATGACGACGAGGTGCTTTATGATTTACTGGGCACAAAAGAATATCGTAAAGAGCTGGATAAGCAGTTCAAAAACGCTAAATCGAATTTCAAAATTGCTATTGTCGTTGATATGTGGCTGACCGGTTTTGACGTCCCTGAACTGGACACCATCTATATTGATAAGCCCTTACAAAAACATAACCTTATCCAGACTATTTCTCGCGTTAACCGTAAACTGGAAGGCAAAAGTAAAGGGTTAGTGGTGGACTATATCGGCATTAAGAGTCAGATGAACCAGGCACTGGCAATGTATTCCCGCATTGATGCCACCAACTTTGAAGATATTCAGCAATCGGTAATAGAAGTTAAAAACCATCTCGATTTGTTGGGGCAAGTCTTTTACGAATTTGACAGTCGGGATTATTTTAGTGGTGAGCCACAAGCGCAATTATCCTGCCTCAACCGCGCGGCGGAATTTGTTCTGCGTACCCAGAAAGTTGAACGTCGTTTTATGGGACTGGTTAAACGCATGAAAGCCGCCTACGACGTCTGCTGCGGCAGCGAAGCATTATCACAGACAGAACGTGACTATATTCACTATTATCTTGCTGTTCGTTCAATTGTTTTCAAACTGACGAAAGGTGACGCACCGGATGTTACCCAGATGAATGCACGCGTTCGTGAAATGATTGCAGAAGCGTTAAAAGCTGATGGCGTAGAAGAAATTTATTTTCTTGGCGATAAAAAAGCGGAATCCATCGATATTTTTGACGAAGATTATCTGGCGCGAATTAACAAGATCAAACTTCCGGCAACAAAGATCCAGTTATTACAAAAATTACTGGAAAAAGCGATCAGCGACTTCAAGAAAGTGAACCAGTTGCAAGGGATTAACTTCACCCGCCGCTTCCAGGCGATTATAGATCGTTATAATGAGCGGCGAGAAGATGATGTACTCAACGGTGAAGAATTCGATACATTCAGTCAGGAAATGACCGATATTATCTATGATATTAAAACCGAAATGGGCACCTGGGCCGATTTAGGTATTGATATTGAAGAAAAAGCGTTTTACGACATTCTTGCTCATATGCGTGATAAATATCAGTTCACCTATGACGATGAAAAAATGCTGTCGCTGGCAAAAGAGATGAAAAGCGTGGTTGACAACACATCGAAATATCCTGACTGGAGTAAACGCGATGATATTAAAGCGAAACTGAAAGTTGAACTTATTTTGCTTCTACACAAGCATAAGTTCCCGCCAGTAGCGAATGATGATGTTTATATGGGTGTGCTGGCACAGGCAGAGAATTTTAAAGAACATCATATGAGTGCTTTAAATTAATTATGAAGGCCGGATACACTTTGTTATCCGGCCATTGTGAATTAACGTTCATTTCTCTTCCAGATCTTTCCAGTAACGCTTTTATTATTTTTCTATTTTTAGCTGGACTTTCCCCATATTTACTGATGATATATACAGGTATTTAGCGCGGTGCGGATGTGCGCCAACACACCCGCACCGCTCATCACAATCACTATTTATAGAGAATAGCAGTTATGACTGACACGCATTCTATTGCACAACCGTTCGAAGCAGAAGTCTCCCCGGCAAATAACCGTCAATTAACCGTGAGTTATGCGAGCCGCTACCCGGATTACAGTCGTATTCCCGCCATCACCCTGAAAGGTCAGTGGCTGGAGGCCGCCAGTTTTGCCACTGGCACAGCGGTAGATGTCAAAGTGATGGACGGCTGTATTGTCCTCACCGCCCAACCACCCGCCGCCGAAGAGAGCGAACTGATGCAGTCGCTACGCCAGGTGAGCAAGCTATCGGCACGTAAACAAAAGCAGGTGCAGGAGTTTATTGGGGTGATTAGTAGCAAAACGCCACGCTAAGTTTCTCTCCCCTTCCCCACACGGGAAGGGGAATTTCCCCCCTCACTCCACATCCTCCCTGCGTAACCCAATATCCTTCAACCGCTCATCACTCATCTGCTGTAACACACGCCGGGTCTGCTTTTTCAGCCACCAGCTTCGCACCGCCTGCCAGAGTTGCACGAAGCCGATAAACGGCGCTTTGGCTTTGTTTTCGTGAAATTCCATCTGCTGCCTCCTCATCTTTCAGAGGCTTCATCATCCGCCTTCTGGCAGTTCACAATACAGATGCAAATATTACTTTTATTTAACATACAGACAGGTTAAAACAGCATCTGCATCCGGTTTTTAGCCTCATCTGTACCGGTTTTTCTCTCTGTATGGTCCATATAAGGAATACAGCATGACGCGTTATCAACATCTGGCGACTCTACTTGCCGAGCGGATTGAGCAAGGGCTGTATCGTCACGGGGAGAAATTGCCGTCGGTGCGCAGCTTAAGTCAGGAGCACGGCGTCAGTATTAGCACCGTGCAGCAGGCGTATCAGACTCTGGAAACGATGAAGCTCATCACTCCGCAGCCGCGTTCGGGTTATTTTGTCGCGCAACATAAAGCCCAGCCGCCAGTGCCGCCGATGACGCGTCCGGTGCAACGTCCGGTGGAAATTACCCAGTGGGATCAGGTGCTGGATATGCTGAAAGCGCATAGCGATAGTTCTGTTATTCCGTTCAGTAAAAGCACGCCGGATGTCGAGGCGCCCAGCCTGAAACCGCTCTGGCGGGAGCTTAGCCGGGTGGTGCAGCATAATCTGCAAACCGTTCTCAGCTATGATTCGTTAACCGGTCAGCGGGTATTGCGCGAGCAGATTGCCCGCCTGATGCTCGACAGCGGCTCGGTGGTCACCGCCGATGACATTATTATCACCAGCGGCTGCCATAACTCGATGTCGCTGGCGTTAATGGCGGTGTGTAAACCGGGCGATATTGTCGCGGTTGAATCGCCCTGTTATTACGGTTCGATGCAGATGCTGCGTGGCATAGGCGTGAACGTGATTGAAATCCCAACCGATCCAGAAACAGGCATCAGCGTTGAAGCACTGGAACTGGCGCTGGAACAGTGGCCGATTAAAGGCATCATTCTGGTGCCAAACTGTAATAATCCGCTGGGATTTATTATGCCGGACGCGCGCAAACGAGCCGTTCTCTCTCTCGCTCAGCGTCATGATATTGTGATTTTTGAAGATGATGTCTACGGCGAACTGGCAACGGAATATCCGCGCCCGCGTACCATTCATTCATGGGATAGCGATGGTCGGGTGCTGCTGTGCAGTTCGTTCAGTAAAAGCATTGCCCCTGGCCTGCGTGTGGGCTGGGTCGCGCCGGGGCGTTATCACGATAAACTGCTGCATATGAAATATGCCACCAGCAGCTTTAATGTACCGTCCACGCAAATGGCGGCAGCAACGTTTGTGCTGGAAGGTCACTATCATCGCCATATCCGGCGGATGCGGCAGAACTATCAGCGCAATATGGCGCTTTATACCTGCTGGATACGGGAATATTTTCCCTGCGAAATCTGTATTACGCGCCCGAAAGGCGGATTTTTACTGTGGATAGAATTGCCTGAACAGGTCGATATGGTCTGCGTCGCGCGGCAATTGTGCCGCATGAAAATCCAGGTGGCGGCAGGTTCGATTTTCTCAGCTTCCGGTAAATACCGAAACTGTCTGCGCATCAACTGCGCTTTGCCGCTCAGCGAAACCTACCGCGAAGCACTGAAGCAAATTGGCGAGGCAGTGTATCGGGCAATGGAATAATTTCGAATTAGTGGCGAGGCCCCTGATTTACTCTCACGAATAGCGTGTGACTCGTTTTATCTTTGCAGGGTCATCGCCACGTTCCAGCATGACTTAGGCAAAGTGCGCTTTGTTCATGCCGGATGCCATGTGAACGCCTTACCAGGTCTACAAAATCTTTAAAGTTCAATATATTGAATGGGTTATGTAGACCTGATAAGCGTAGCGCATCAGGCTGCTTTGCGTTTGTCATCAGTCTCTGATTAGTACTCGATCCATGGATCGCGCTTGCTTTCAGGCAAGGGCTGATCTAATGCCTGCATTTGCTCTGCCGAAAGTCCGGTAATCTTTTGTATCCATTCAGGATCCGCCCCATTCTGCAAAAACAACCGGAGAAGACGCTGTTCCCCTTCTTCTTTACCTTCTTCTTTGCCTTCGATCCTCCCTTCTTCCCTTCCCAACAGCCATCCCGCATTATGTATTCGCTCTGCAATCGTCATGATTCGCTCCCTGTGTTGTGGCATTCGCCTGGCAAGCTCATTGACAAATTCTTCAAAACTCGCTTCATCACCAGCCAGTAAAATGTAATTTAACAGCGCGGTTATCTGGCTGTCATTAGCGCACTCTGTAACCAGTAATGCTACCAGTTGATCAATCAGCCCCATCATATTGCGCTGGCGAATATGCTTTTGGATCAACTCCAGCAGGGCGACTCTGCGATGCAGCACAATCTCGTCGTCCGGCACCACAGTGATATCCACCAGCGGGAACGCGGCGGTATAAAGCTTCCGTGCGGTAGTCGGGTCGGCAAATTCGTCCAGCCAGCACAAAGACCAGGGGTAAGGACTACGACTACCGTGATAAAACAGCATCGGAATAACCAGCGGTAGCGGCTGGCGTTTATCATGCTCTATATGACGCTGCATCACCGCCATGGAATATCGCATCAGCCGAAAGGCCATATGAATATCCTCGCGGCTCTGATGTTCAATCACCACGTAGATATAACCATCGCCTTCGCGGGTCTTTACCGACCATAAAATATCGGAGTGCAGCGCCCGCAGTTTTTCATCGACAAAGCTGGCTGATTCCAGTTTTAAGGTATCGAGATCGCACAGTTCACGTAAACCTTTTGGTAAATGGATCTCCATAAAGTCCCGCGCGGTGTCAGGGTGCGTGAGAAAAGATTTAAATAATGCGTCATGCGGCGTGCTGGTCGTGAAGTTTGTCATGGCGATCCATCACCTGTTGAAGAGATAGCCCGACTTTAGCGATTCCTAATTCCGCTCACATCCGGTAATTTCCCATTCCCCGAGGCGCTTTCCAGGTTATTTTTGTTCTCCTGCAAGCGATACATTTTTCTGGAAGGCGTCTCGATTTTTGCGTGAACCTGCCGTCAGGCTCTATTCTTACGATATGAATAAAATCATTGAACTCCGACGCGCCAAAATGCTGGCGCTCTCTTTACTGCTCGTTGCTGCCGCGACTTTTATCGTTACGCTTTTTTTGCCGCCCAATTTTTGGGTGAGCGGCGTGAAGGCGATTGCGGAGGCGGCAATGGTCGGCGCTCTGGCTGACTGGTTTGCGGTAGTGGCGCTGTTTCGCCGCGTGCCGATTCCGATTATTTCTCGCCATACGGCGATTATCCCGCGTAATAAAGACCGGATTGGCGAAAATCTCGGTCAGTTCGTACAGGAAAAATTTCTCGATACCCAATCCCTGGTGGCGTTAATTCGTCGTCATGAACCGGCGTTGTTAATCGGTAACTGGTTTAGTCAGCCAGAAAACGCCCGCCGCGTTGGGCAGCATCTTTTGCAGATCATGAGTGGTTTTCTCGAACTTACCGATGATGCGCGTATTCAGCGTCTGCTTAAGCGCGCGGTGCATCGGGCGATTGATAAAGTGGATCTTTCCGGCACCAGTGCGTTAATGCTGGAGAGCATGACCAAAAACGATCGTCATCAGGTGCTGCTGGATACTCTGATCGCACAACTGATCGCCCTGCTCCAGCGCGATAAATCACGCAAATTTATCGCCCAACAGATCGTCCGCTGGCTGGAGAGCGAACATCCGCTGAAAGCGAAAATTTTGCCGACTGAATGGCTGGGTGAACATAGCGCAGAGCTGGTTTCTGACGCAGTTAATTCTTTGCTTGATGATATCAGCCGCGATCGCGCGCATCAGATCCGCCATGCGTTTGATCGCGCTACCTTTGCGCTGATCGATAAGCTGAAAAACGATCCGGAAATGGCGGCGCGCGCCGACAATATCAAAGCGTATCTGAAAGAAGATGAAGCGTTTAACCGCTATCTCGGTGAATTGTGGGGGGATTTGCGGGAATGGTTGAAGGCCGATATCAATAGCGAAGATTCTCGCGTGAAGGAACGTATCGCGCGGGCGGGTCAATGGCTTGGCGAGACGTTAATTGCCGATGATGCCTTGCGGGCGTCGTTAAATGGTCATCTCGAACAGGCTGCGCACCGCGTCGCACCAGAGTTTTCGGCATTCCTGACACGCCACATTACTGACACGGTGAAAAGCTGGGATGCGCGGGATATGTCGCGGCAAATCGAGTTAAATATCGGCAAAGATCTCCAGTTTATCCGCGTCAACGGTACGCTGGTTGGTGGTTGTATTGGATTGATACTGTATCTTTTATCGCAAATCCCGACTTTGTTACCCCTCGGCAATTTTTAACCGCGAGAGTGAACAAATAAAGCAAACTCAAATCATGGTAATAATGCGGCCTTTTTCATTGTCTCCCGTGTACGGGGAAGGAAAATCATGCCATTTGTCGCCATTTTCGAGCAGTTCTCCGAAATGCGGCATTCCGCTGGCCGGCACTTACTGCACGTTTATGCCGCAGAAGATGCAAACGGCCTGCGGTGCGCTTGCTCCACCTCAGCTGAAACTCTCGGAGAAGCAGAGAAAGAACCTGCGCAATCTTTGTCATTGCACAACGAGCTGAATGTGATGACTGCCCGCATTCGTCAGTAATGGGAAGAAAGACAGCGACTGGAAATGCATTGCACATTACGATCTGACTCCGCGTTAAGGATTCATTAAGATCACTACGTATACTTATCGATATCTTATTGATTTTGTTGGATGGATATGCCATGACAAAAAGGTTTTCGTTAAGTAAACGTATCAGCATTATTATTCTTTTTGCCATTGTCGCAGTGTGTGTTTTCTTCGTGCAATCTTGCGCGCGCAAAAGCAGTTATCCCGCAGGGTTTCAAAATTACCACGTTAATATTGATGGTAAAGAGATTGCAGGTGTAACGAATAATATCTCCTCACTGACCTGGTCTGCGCAGAGTAATACCCTGTTTAGCACTATCAATAAACCTGCGGCGATTGTTGAAATGACCACGAATGGGGATTTGCTCCGCACCATTCCTCTGGATTTTGTGAAAGATCTCGAGACTATCGAATATATTGGTGATAATAAGTTCGTCATCAGTGATGAACGCGATTATGCCATTTATGTGATTTCACTTAATGAAAATTCAGAAGTGAAAATCCTCAAAAAAATAAAAATTCCGTTGCAGAAAACGCCAACCAATAGTGGTTTTGAAGGGCTGGCCTATTCTCGCCAGGATCACACTTTCTGGTTTTTTAAAGAGAAAAATCCGATTGAGGTCTACAAAGTTAACGGGCTACTAAGTAGCAATGAATTGCACATCAGCAAAGACCAGGAACTACAACGTCAATTTACTTTAGATGATGTGTCCGGCGCAGAAATTAACCAACAAAAAAATACGCTGCTGGTACTGTCTCATGAGTCACGCGCACTGCAGGAAGTGACGCTGGCTGGTGAGGTTATCGGTGAAATGTCACTAACCAAAGGCAGCCGGGGTTTGTCACATAACATCAAACAGGCTGAAGGGATTGCGATGGATGCCTCTGGCAATATTTATATCGTTGGCGAACCGAATCGTTTTTATCGCTTTACCCCTACATCATCACATTAACAGACTGGCATGTTTCACCTTTTTGTTATTAACTTGTTAACAACAAAAAGACAAGCAAGGTAAAACATGTCCCCGTCATCGCATCCCGTAGAACGCTTTTCCTTCAGCACCGCGCTTTTCGGGATGCTGGTTCTGACCTTAGGTATGGGGTTAGGTCGCTTTCTTTATACGCCGATGCTGCCAGTTATGCTGGCGGAGGGGCAGTTTTCATTTAGCGAACTGTCGTGGATTGCCAGCGGCAACTACGCTGGGTATCTGGCTGGAAGCCTGTTGTTTTCATTCGGCGCATTTCATTTACCCTCACGTCTGCGCCCGTTTTTATTGGCTTGCGCCCTGGCAACCGGATTGTTGATCCTTGCGATGGCGTGGTTGCCGTCGTTTATTCTGGTGTTGTTGATTCGCTTTCTGGCAGGCATCGCCAGCGCCGGGATGTTGATTTTCGGCTCGACGCTCATCATGCAACATACCCGCCATCCTTTTGTACTTGCGGCACTGTTTTCTGGCGTTGGTGTTGGTATCGCGCTAGGCAATGAATATGTGCTGGCTGGGCTGCATTTTTCCCTCTCCTCGCAAACGCTATGGCAAGGTGCCGGGGCGCTTTCTGGCATGATATTGATTGTACTGGCGCTTTTGCTTCCTTCGAAAAAACACACCATCGCGCCAACGCCGTTAGCAAAAACCACTCAACAACCCATGAGCTGGTGGTTGCTGGCTATTCTGTACGGTCTGGCGGGTTTTGGTTATATCATCGTTGCCACTTATCTGCCGCTCATGGCGAAAGATGCTGGCCTGCCATTACTGACCGCCCATCTCTGGACGCTGGTCGGCTTGTCGATTGTGCCAGGCTGCTTTGGTTGGTTGTGGGTAGCAAAACGTTGGGGGGCGTTACCCTGCCTGACGGCGAATTTGTTGGTACAGGCTATCTGCGTGCTGTTAACCCTCGCCAGCAGCTCTCCTTTATTACTCATCATCAGCAGTATTGGCTTTGGCGGCACCTTTATGGGCACGACCTCGCTGGTGATGACCATCGCCCGCCAGCTTAGTGTGCCGGGAAATCTCAACCTGTTAGGCTTTGTGACGCTTATTTATGGCATCGGGCAAATTCTCGGCCCGGCGCTGACCAGTATGCTCGGCAACGGAACGTCGGCACTCGCCAACTCCACGCTTTGTGGCGCAGCGGCGCTGTTTGTTGCCGCGCTCATCAGCACAGTGCAATTATTTAAGCTGCAAACGGCGACTTCATAAGGGGGGATTTTTCTCCCCACCATACCAGAGAAGAGCGCCTCAGTATTTCCCTTGCCAGTCAAGAAACTCAACCGCAACAGTTGCTGTCAGCCAGACCCCGTTTTCCGCTTGCCAGAAAGGTATTCCTCGTTTCGTCATTTCTTCGGCTTTGACGGTTAAGATAACCGGCGATCCATGTCTGGCTCCTACTTTGCGAGCTGTCGCTTCATCAGCAGAGAGATGCACGTAATGACGCTCCCCTGCAATCAATCCCTGACTTTTTATCGCCTCAAGGAAGCGACTTGCCGTACCGTGGTAGAGAAATTGTGGCGGTGTTTTTTCGGTGAAGGCAATGGCGACCTGCGAGGTCGAATGCCCTTGAACAGCGCGAATGCACTTACCATCATTCGAATAACTAAAACGCTTTTTATCGCTAGTGGCGACAACGACATCCAGTAAGGCACGGGTTAACCGCTTGCCCACTTTTTGTGCACAGAGTATGAGTTTATCGACATCCGCCCATCCTTCACGATCCAGCGCGATGCCAATCGCCTCTGGTTTATGTCGGAGGACAAAACTTAAAAACTTACTCGTATCTGCCAACTCTTTTTCGCCATACTTTGCCATTTTGTCTTCTTCCCTGTATTTCCTGTTTTTATTCAGCTACGTCATTGTCACTGGGTTTATGAATTTTTTGCAACTCAATCCTGTTTTTCCACTCTGCAAAAAACACGTAGCAACACGCAGATACAAAAACGTTGTGGGGATTACCGCTGTCCCTTTAGCCACGGGCAGCGCAGTCGGCGTTGCTGTCAGCCATGCGACCGCAGGCGAACCGGCCATGATGTCACCGTTTTACTGCCCGCAATGTATTTAATGGCCAGCACGGTGCAAAATGTCGGTCGCAGCCTGGAGACAGCCGAAGTGAATGCTAAATGCTATCTGCATATCATTACGGTCTGCGCGATTAACGCATTGCTGTCGATCTGGGTTATGCAGATTATTGTTTAACAAGGAGTTTACATGATTGATTATTCCGCAGCCGGTTTCATCCTGCTGCAGGGAGCGCATTTGTATGCGCCGGAAGATCGGGGAGTTTGCGATGTCCTCGTCGCTAACGGCAAGATTATCGCCGTTGCCAGCAATATCCCTTCTGACATCGTACCGAACTGCACGATTGTCGATCTCAGCGGGCAGATCCTCTGCCCTGGTTTTATTGATCAACACGTCCATTTGATTGGCGGCGGCGGCGAAGCTGGCCCCACTACACGCACGCCGGAAGTGGCGTTAAGCCGCCTGACGGAAGCGGGCGTCACGTCGGTGATTGGCCTGCTTGGCACCGACTCTATCTCTCGCCACCCGGAATCCCTGCTCGCCAAGACCCGTGCGCTCAATGAAGAAGGCATCAGCGCCTGGATGCTGACCGGTGCTTATCATGTGCCTTCCCGCACCATTACGGGTTCTGTGGAAAAAGACGTGGCGATCATCGATCGCGTGATTGGCGTGAAATGTGCCATTTCCGACCACCGGTCTGCCGCGCCGGATGTTTATCATCTGGCCAATATGGCGGCGGAATCCCGCGTTGGAGGCTTGCTCGGCGGTAAACCTGGCGTCACCGTGTTCCACATGGGCGACAGCAAAAAGGCGCTACAGCCTATCTACGATCTCCTGGAAAATTGCGATGTGCCAATCAGCAAGTTGCTGCCGACGCACGTTAACCGCAACGTTCCTTTGTTTGAACAGGCGCTGGAGTTCGCCCTTAAAGGCGGCACCATCGACATCACCAGCAGCATTGACGAACCGGTCGCCCCTGCCGAAGGGATTGCCCGCGCCGTTCAGGCGGGGATTCCGCTGGCTCGCATCACCCTCAGCTCCGACGGCAACGGTAGCCAGCCGTTCTTTGACGACGAGGGGAATTTAACGCATATCGGCGTTGCCGGTTTTGAGACGTTGCTGGAAACCGTGCAAGTGCTGGTCAAAGACTACGGTTTCAGTATCAGCGATGCCGTGCGTCCACTCACCAGCAGCGTCGCCGGTTTCCTCAACCTGACCGGGAAAGGCGAAATTCAGCCCGGCAATGACGCGGATTTGCTGGTTATGACACCGGAACTGCGCATTGCGCAGGTGTACGCTCACGGCAAACTGATGGTCAAAGACGGCAAGGCGTGCGTGAAAGGAACGTTTGAAACTGCATAAGCGGTTGTCAGCCGCACGAATGGACGTAGGATGCCCGTTCGGACGGCTGACAGAGTAAAACTCAGAAGATGGTATTTAGCTGACTTTCCCCACCGTCGCACTGTACCAACCACCATGCTGCCAGACCAGCTCAAACGTCAGCGGTTCATCGTCGTGGTACAGCATCATCTCCAGACTGATCGTCAGATCGTGGCAATATGCTTCTTTCAGACTCACCTGCAATGCAGCAATACGTGGTTCATGAAATAAAAGAGCGGAACGCAACTGGCGGCAATACCAGCTCTGGAGATGTTTGTCGCTCTGATTATCCCCTTGCCACTGTGGCATACCTGAAATAAGTAATGCGGGTAGCGGTGAGTGAGGAGAATTGAAAAGTTGAAAGAGATCCCGACATACGGAATCACGCAGCGATGATGTATTGCTGCCTGTGTTTTCAGGTAATACGGTCTGAAATAATTGGCGCATCATTTTGCGCACTCCTGACGTTTAGCGGCATCGATATCTTGCCCTGACGGCTTGACACCACTGGGTTGATGCTCATTTTCCATAGTCATTCCTTTTTGCTCATCGCATCCGTGCCTGATAACAGGCTTGATTCTTGCCCGCAAAGTATAAGACCCTGAACAGAAATGAAGATCCACTTACTTTTTATTTAAGAAGATATAATTTGATAAAAGTCACTAAACCAGACAGAAACAAACCAATATATTTTGATTATTCCGAATAATCACTCAGATTTAAATAGATATATAATGTTTATAAAAGACATGTAATAAGTAATTATTAAATTACTCATCGTTTATTATTAATAATATCGGTTATTACGTGGCTAAAAGGCCTGGTGCAAAGCTGCTCAACTTTGCACCAGAAATAAAGGGTCAGGCGTCAACTTTATCCAACGGCCAGGAGTCGAAGAGATAGCCGTCAAAATAGATATCGTCAACATTGGAAAACTCCAGCAGGCGCTGTTTCACATTTTCCAGATGCTGCCACATTGCCAGCTTCGCCGCACGGGCGTCTTTTTTGATTAACGCGGCGAGGATCTGTTTGTGATCGCCCAGCCACTCTTTGCGATACAAGCTGTCATCCAGATGGCTGTGCAACTGGATCCACATCGGATTGTTTTCCCGCCACTGCCAGGACTGCCGGAACAGCTCCACCAGCATACTGTTATGGGTCGCTTCGGCAATGGCGAGGTGAAACTGCATATCGCCGCTTTCACTGCTGCCCGGCGCGCTGGAAGCCAGCTCACGCTCTTCCAGTTGCAATGCCTGGCGCATTTTGACGATATCTTCGCGGGTGGCCTGCAAAGCGGCAAATTCCGCGATGTTACTTTCCAGTAACTGACGCGCCTGTAGCAGCTCAAAAGGACCGGCGTCATTGCAGACGTTGGCATCCGGGTTATCTGTGTTCTGGCTGCCTGAACTATCAAGAACATAAATACCGGCGCCGCGCCGCACTTCAACCAGCCCTTTGATCTCCAGCATGATCAACGCCTCACGCACCACAGTACGCGTGACCTCGAGCATTTCTGCGATTTCACGCTCCGGCGGCAGTCGTTCGCCAGGATTGTACGGTGTTTTGATGATCAGATCGCGGATCATCGCCCCGACTTCCTGGTAAGGTCTTTGCGCAGAGGTGGCAGATTTCATGGTGTTGTGTCCGTTAGGTGCGGTTAATCAAATTATTGCCGGATGCGACGTGAACGCCTTATCCGGCCGACAAAGAGTGCGTATTCAATAAGTTGTGATTGATACCCAGGCTCGATAAGCGTGCGCATCGGGCGATCTTACGTTGATCGTTAATGACAAACTATACCATTAGCACTGGAAGTTGGCACGTACAGGTGGGCAAAAAAACGAAAACTGGTCAACCAAATATGAGTTTGATTGACCAGTAAGTCTGTCGGGGAATCAGTCAGTTACAGTGCAGCCACGCATTCGCGCGCGCCGCGCTCGCACAGTTGCTGATATGCCGCCGTCACCGCACCAACAAAGTCGGCATTCTGCGGCAGATCATCGGCAAAAATACCGCTCAGGCTCAACAGGGCTTTTACGCGTTCTGCTCCCTGATATTGCGCGTTGATCTTCTGGAACTCAGCCAGCATCGGATCAACTACGTCGATGGCGTTACCTTGCTCATCCACGCCCTGGGTGTAACGCATCCAGCCAGCCACGCCCAGCGCCAGATGACGCCAGCTACCGCCGTTTTGCAGGTGCAGACGCACCGGATCCAGCAGACGCTGCGGTAACTTCTGGCTGCCGTCCATCGCAATCTGCCAGGTACGGTGACGCAGAGACGGGTTGCTGAAACGCTCGATCAGCAGTGTCGCATAGGCGTTCAGATCAGTCCCTTCCGGCATCGACAGCGTTGGCGCTTGTTCCTGCATCATCAGGGCAAAGGCTGCTTTGCGATAATCCGGGTTAGTCATGGTGTCGGCAATGGTTTCATAGCCGCCGAGGTAACCGAGGTACGCCAGGAAAGAGTGGCTGCCGTTAAGCATACGCAGCTTCATCATTTCGAACGGCACAACGTCTGCAACAAACTGTGCGCCCACTTTATCCCAGTCCGGGCGACCATTAACGAAGTTATCTTCAATCACCCACTGACGGAACGGTTCGCAGGCAATGGCGCACGGATCGTAAACGCCCAGCTGATCAGCAATTTCCTGTAAGGTTTCTGGCGTCGCCGCCGGTACGATGCGGTCAACCATGGTGCATGGGAAGGTGACGTTATCTTCAATCCATGCCGCCAGCTGCGGGTCACGCGCCTGAGCCAGCCCCAGAACGGCAACTTTCGCCACATGACCGTTTTCACGCACGTTGTCGCAGGACATCACGGTAAACGCTTTCAGCCCTTTTTCACGACGCAGACGCAGGGCTTCTACGATGTAACCAATCGCGGACTTCGGCGCGGTCGGGTTTTCCAGATCGTGCTTGATCAGCGGGTTATTAAGATCCAGCTGACCGCTCGCCGCATCGGCGCAGTAACCTTTTTCCGTGACCGTCAGGGAGACAATCGCTGTTTGCGGACGCGCCATTGCGTTGAGAATACCTTCGCAACCGTCGATTTCCGGATGCAGGGCTTCTTTCATCGAACCGATAATTTTCAGTTCAGTGCTTTCTGCACCTTTTTCCGCCACGGTGTACAGCAGTTGCTGTTTTTTCAGGTTTTCGATCAGCACGCGGTCGTTGCCTGGCATCAGGTTAACTTCGCAGATACCCCAGTCGCTGTCGGTGCTTTCCAGCAGGTGATGGGTATACAGCGCCTGGTGCGCGCGGTGAAACGCCCCGCAACCGAGATGCACAATGCGTGATTCCAGACGAGAATGATCCCATGACGGGCGGGCAACCGGCAGATTGCTGTCAACAATAGTAGTCATCGTAAACTCCAGAATCCGTCTTCAGAGAGTGACGGCAAGGAAGAAGGAACCGGCACGGCGCGCAGCCATGCCGGTGGATATTAACGGCTAAAGAAAGCGCGCTGGATCGCCAGTTCGACACCGCGAACTTCGGCCAGGCCTTTCAGACGACCAATCGCGGAATAACCTGGGTTGGTTTTCTTCTTCAGGTCGTCCAGCATCTGATGACCGTGATCCGGACGCATCGGGATCAGGTCTTCTTTGCCTTCCGCTTTACGACGGTGTTCTTCTTCAACGATCGCTTTCACCACTTCGTACATATCAACGTCGCCGTTCAGGTGCGCCGCTTCGTGGAAGGTTTTCGGGTTATCTTCACGCATGGTGGAACGCAGATGGGTGAAGTAAATGCGCGGACCAAACTGCTTGATCATATCAACCAGATCGTTGTCAGCGCGCACGCCGTAGGAACCGGTGCACATGGTGAAACCGTTCGCCATGCTGTTTACGGTATCAACCATCCACTGCATATCTTCAATGGTGGAAACGATACGCGGCAGACCGAGGATCGGGCGCGGCGGATCGTCCGGGTGAACCGCCATACGCACGCCGACTTCTTCGGCAACCGGAATAATGGCTTTCAGGAAGACGGCAAAGTTTTCGCGCAGTTTGGCTTTGTCGATATCTTTGTACAGCTCCAGGTGCTTACGGAACTGGTCGAGGGTGTAACCTTCTTCCGCACCCGGCAGACCAGCAATGATGTTACGGGTCAGACGCGCTTTGTCTTCATCGCTCATGGTGGCGAAACGTTCTGCTGCCTGAGCAATTTCTTCTTCGGTGTAATCCGCTTCCGCGCCTGGGCGCTTCAGGATGTGCATTTCAAACGCAGCAAATTCGATCTGGTCGAAACGCAGGGCTTTGGAGCCGTCCGGCAGTACGTATTCGAGGTCAGTACGGGTCCAGTCAAGCACCGGCATGAAGTTGTAGCACACGGTGCGGATGCCGCACTGCGCCAGGTTGCGCAGGGTCTGCTGATAGTTAGCGATCCACTGCTCATAGTTGCCAGTGTGGGTTTTGATATCTTCGTGAATTGGCACGCTTTCCACGACAGACCACACCAGACCTGCGTCTTCAACGATAGCCTTGCGTTTGAGGATCTCTTCTACGGACCATACTTCGCCGTTCGGGATATGGTGCAGCGCGGTAACCACGCCAGTTGCGCCCGCCTGACGGACATCAGCTAAAGAAACCGGATCGTTTGGGCCGTACCAGCGCCAGGTCTGTTCCATGATTTTTCCTCTTTCACATAGTGGGTTCCACAGCGAAGAGACGCGGAACCCCGGAGTTGTTTAGGTATCCGGATGAACAACCAGACCACAGCCGTGGCGTCGCACCGGATGAGATGGCGTATAAGTTCTACCTTTTGGTAAGACATGTCAACCCGGATTCTAAAATTGGTTAACCACATCACAAGAAATCCACTCTCCCGCCGATTGTTGCAAATTACAGCAAAGGGTAAACAACGGTTATTGATCAGGGTATGTGATATTCATCGCAACAATGGTTGACCAATTTACATAACATGTCGCCCAAAATAACAATGGCTCAACCAGGTAAGGTAAAACTTTATGCATGTGCTTAACATTCTTTGGGTCGTCTTCGGTATCGGCCTGATGCTGGTACTGAATTTGAGGTTCAAGATCAACTCGATGGTAGCTTTGTTGGTGGCTGCTCTGTCCGTCGGGATGCTGGCGGGTATGGACTTAATGTCGCTGCTGCACACCATGAAAGCAGGCTTCGGCAACACGCTGGGGGAACTGGCGATCATCGTGGTATTCGGTGCGGTCATCGGTAAATTGATGGTCGACTCTGGCGCGGCTCACCAGATAGCGCACACGCTGCTGGCGCGTCTCGGTCTGCGCTATGTTCAGATATCGGTGATTATCATCGGCCTGATTTTCGGTCTGGCGATGTTCTATGAAGTGGCCTTTATCATGTTGGCACCGCTGGTGATCGTGATTGCAGCCGAAGCTAAAATCCCGTTCCTGAAACTGGCTATTCCGGCAGTAGCGGCTGCCACCACCGCACATTCACTGTTCCCGCCGCAGCCGGGTCCGGTGGCGCTGGTAAATGCTTATGGCGCGGATATGGGGATGGTTTATATCTATGGCGTGCTGGTGACGATCCCAAGCGTAATTTGCGCTGGCCTGATCCTGCCAAAGTTCCTCGGTAATCTTGAGCGACCGACACCGTCATTTCTGAAAGCAGATCAACCAGTAGATATGAACAATCTGCCTTCTTTCGGCATCTCGATTCTGGTGCCGCTGATCCCGGCGATCATTATGATCTCCACCACCATCGCCAATATCTGGCTGGTAAAAGACACGCCTGCGTGGGAAGTGGTTAACTTTATTGGTTCCTCGCCGATTGCGATGTTTATTGCGATGGTAGTTGCGTTCGTACTCTTTGGCACCGCGCGCGGGCACGATATGCAGTGGGTAATGAACGCCTTTGAAAGCGCGGTAAAAAGCATTGCGATGGTGATTCTGATCATCGGTGCTGGCGGCGTACTGAAGCAGACCATCATCGACACCGGCATTGGTGACACCATCGGCATGTTGATGTCGCATGGTAATATTTCACCGTACATCATGGCGTGGCTGATCACCGTACTGATTCGTCTGGCGACCGGTCAGGGTGTGGTTTCGGCGATGACTGCCGCCGGGATTATCAGTGCTGCAATCCTTGATCCAGCAACCGGTCAGCTGGTTGGCGTGAATCCGGCGCTACTGGTGCTGGCGACGGCTGCGGGGTCCAACACCCTCACCCACATTAACGATGCATCTTTCTGGTTGTTTAAAGGTTATTTTGACCTGTCGGTAAAAGACACGCTGAAAACCTGGGGTCTGCTGGAGCTGGTCAACTCCGTAGTTGGGCTGATTATTGTGTTGATTATCAGCATGGTAGCGTAAAAGCACACCAGAGCCTGCCATTGGCAGGCTCTGTTCGGAGTGTCGACAAAGTGTGCCTTGTTTATGCCAGATGCGACGCTGACGCGTCTCATCTGGCCTACAAAGGGCTAACGTGCAGGTTTTGTAGGTAGCGTAGCGCATCACGTAATATTGCGTACCAGCATTAGCAAGCCCTGTGGTTTTTTTATTGATAAACAAAAGTCACACCAATAATCGACTGCACATTACCTGCTGTCACCTGCCCTCCAGTACGTGCGTAATTTGCCGTTAATCCCAGACTTACCGCCGAAGTCCCTACTGCCCCTAATGACACAGTGCTATTCGCTGGAATAATCGTACCGTTGCGCGTCAGCTGTACGCCGACTCCCTGTGCTGGCGAAAACGACGCGGTATTGGTGAAAATCGAGTTGCCCGCATCTGCGGTTGTGCCTGAAAGGTAATACCCCAGGTTTTGGCTTTTCGCACAATAAACGGTAAGAGGAATCGGCACCGAACCAGGATAATCCGGCAGAGTAACGGTGACATCACGAGCGGAAACATCACAGCCGCCGGTGGGCACCACCACATCATTATTGGCGTAAATATTCCACACAAACTGGAAATCATCGCTGTTATAGTTGTTGGTCTGGCGCAAAATGAGCACGGCAATTAATGAGCCAGCCTTAATCGCCACCCCGCCCGCACTGCTCACAGGCGTCAAATAAAGCGCCACCGGCCAGGGCTTATCCGTTCTCGAATTATAAACAACGCGCGGCGTTTCGCTGGTGGTCGGGAAAGGATAGCTACTGCCATTATATTTTACGGTTCCGGAAAAATTAGATAACACGCCGCCATAAGCCGAGCCTCGTTGCAGTGTGACATAGTCTGTAATCGTTTCCGGGTAATCGTTATGGCAAAAGATCTGCGTCGAAAGATCCACGACCAGGTTTTGCCCCACATTCACGGCGGGCGCAAGGTTAACATAGACATTGGCGCTGCCACCGCCAATAGGGATAGCGGTGCCATTGGCGGTTTTACAGGCGAATGACCAGGCATTTACCGACCAGCCCATCAGCAGTACAGCAAACAAGGTAATAACTCGTTTCATTACAATCATCTCTTCGGGTTCAGCTGTAGGTATAGGTGATGCTAATCACTGCCTGAATGGTTCCCTGAGTGGTTCCGCCATTTACCGTCAATGCTCTGACCTGTAACGGGAAGTGCGCTGATTGTGAGGAATCATCCACCTGAACTGTTTTGGTTGCGCCGGTATTCAATGTATTACCGCTGTCATCCTGTAGCTCTAACTGGATGTTTTGCGCGGTTCCCTGGTTTTTATAATATCCGGTGCTGTCAGCTGCCCCGCTGAAGCTGGCGGTGACCCTGGACGTTCCCACCGGACAATTAGTCAACTCAAGCGCAACATCATGCCAGGCCGATGCCGCTCCGGCAGACATCAGGCTGAAAGAATAAAGATCGCCGAGATCAACCGTGGCATTGGTGGTGGAAACCGTGCACGGTTTGGCGACGACCTTACCGTTCACCGTGATGGTGACATCGGCTGCCCATACCGTCGCGCTTGCGAGCGCCAACATTGCCGCCAATAAATACCCACGTTTGCGCCATTTCATGAGCATCTCCAGTTACTGATATTCAAGAGTAAAGGTTGCCGTAGCGTTGATACGCCCCGCAGTGACAGGCACCTGTGTCGCCATTAGCCTGGCGTAAAAATTCAGCGTGTTTGGTTTACCCGGCGTCAGGGTCGTCCACGCAATCGCGGACGATGGGGCATTAAGTGGGATCTGATTTTGTTGCTCATTCAGAAGCTGTATTCCCAGCCCTGCGGCCGCTGACACCGTATTATCAAGTGCAAGCAGGTTGGCATTGTGGCTATCCGCAACACCAGTAAACCCAACCTTTACAGCAGAAACCGCATTACCACAGGGTGACAGCAAAATACGAAATGGAACGACCGGGGTCGTCGCCCCAATGTTGCTAAATTGCTTCGCCGCGTTTTCCATCAGATCAACGGTAAAATTGGTTGATTCAGCCGCCACACTACAGCCGTTATCCCTGACATAGCCGCGAATAGTAATCGTGCTATCTGCGGCCCTGGCGTGACTGGCAACCAGCCACAAAAAAGCGCACACAAGATAAAAAGGTTTGCTTTTCATCACGTCCCCTTAACGACATTCGGCTGATAGCTGAGTTAATAACTGCTGCTGACTCTCTGGTGGCAGTTTGTAATCGGCGACACAGCGAGCATTCTCCCCTTCACCCCATTTCACCTGAACTTTTCCCACTAAAGGCATCCCGCTGAGGTAAACCTGGCCATTATCCGCAACAATGCCGCTACTCTGGCTACTCTCTGATGTGACCATCGCCCCAAACGGCAGCGGCTTATTATTGTGGGTTAGCGTCATGAGCAGTTTTATTCCTACGCGCGCTTTAAACTCTGCTCGCACAATTGCCCCACGGGTGGGAACAACGTTAGCGACCGCGTTATCTAAATCGACGTTATCAGCCAGGGTATTGGTATCCAGCGCCACTCTATTCTCCCGATATTCAGTGGCATAAGGCAGCACGGCATAACCGCGCCAGTCGGTACGAACACCCGTCTGGTTTTCGACTTTTGCATCTTTTGCTCCTGGCGCTTTAATAAGCACAACCGTATCGTTTAACGGCTGCCCCAGCGTTACGCCATTGGCATGAGCCAATACCCCACCGCTGACGCCATAATAGAGCTGCTTAATATCATCGCTATGGCTGTACCCTATGTTGGCATTGCCGTAGCCGCCGCGATAATTCAGCGCGGCATAGCCTGTACTTCCGCTATTACCATCGCCTCCCCCGGCATAACCGGTTTGCACGCTGTAGCTGAGGTTATTGTCTTCCAACAACGTACCGTATACACCGGCCAGATTGGTCATCCGACCGTTGAGATCGTGTGACATGCTGTAGCTGGCACTGGCATGTCGCCACTGAGATTTACTGTCAGAACGCAGCCAGTGGCTGAAAGGAATATTGACGTTAAGAGCTAACATCTGATCCCGTCCTTTTTGCCAGGCGTTTTTCGTCAGGCTATAGCTGAGCGTCCAGTTGATATCTTCGAATGCGGTATTTAATCCGGCCTGGAATTGTTCATCGACATTACTCGTTCCCCAATAAGTCTGATGGCTACCACTCAAATACAGTGTTGATGTGCGCCCAACTTGCTGAGTGACGGTGAGTTGTAATTTCCCGCGTTTGTTATAAGCGAGGTTGTAATAGTCGGTGAATTTCGGCTTAACCTGAATAACACCATCCTGCGTTTCAATGTTGTAGCCATTCATTCGGCTGTATGTTGTATCAGCGAAATTAAAATACCCACTGGTCGAATAGCGATAACCCACTAACTGAATATTCGTGCCTGATTCATTGAGCGATTTGTTATAGAGAAAACGCACCGATTGTCCGTCATGCTGACTTTCATCGGGAAGTGTGGCATTAGCCTGCGTCATATCCACAGACAGAGCGCCCAGTGCCCCCATATTTTTCCCGATACCGAAATTAAAAGCACGATAACGATCTGCCAGTTGCGTTCCACCATATATTGTCCAGCCAGCCGGAAGGCCGTGGAGTAATGTACTTTGGAAAAAGCGGGGTTTTTCCTGTTGCGCATTTCCACTACGGTATTCTCCTGCCGTAATGGAATAACGAGTATGCCCTTCACGTTGCAAAAGCGGGACTGACGAATAGGGTACGGTAAAAATCTGCGTGCTGCCGTCAGCCTCTTTAATCGTTACCTGCAAGTCACCACTATTACCTGCGGCATAGATATCGTTGATGGTAAAAGGCCCCGGCGGCACCGTACTATTATAAATGTCATACCCATTCTGTTTAATAGTTACCTGTGCAGTACCACGAGCAATACCGTGGATCACCGGGGCAAATCCTCTTTGGCTATCGGGTAACATATTGTCATCGGAGGCCAACTGTGCGCCGCGAAAGTTAATACCATCGAAAATATCGCCCTGGGTATAACCATCACCCAGCGTCAGTCGGGAACGTAACGGAATGATGTCGCGCTCAAGCCAGGTATTAATATGTTGCCATTTATTTTTGCTACCTGATGAATTTCCGCTACTGTTATAACTCCAGGTGGTATTGTCGCGTAAACGCCACGCACCAATATTTAATCCACTCTGTAGATTTAAATATGCATAATGGCTGTTACCCCCAACCCGATTCTGCACACTATTTCCGCTGAAGTTATAATTGAGCAATCCGGCATTAATACCTGAATCCCACAACTCTGGTGGAATATAACCACGCGCGCGCTGATTCATAAATGCTTGAGGGATCGTGATGTTGAGCCGCTGCTGGCCAACATCTAAATGCGTGGTGGCTTCATTGATCATTGAGGTTAATGGCACGCAGGCATCATCCGCCAGCAGATTCATACCGGAAACAGAAGCCTTATTCAGCCCCATACTGGCGAGTTGAGCGCGAGTCAGGCAAGGGACAATACCTTGCTCACTGTCACCCGTATTAAACGTGACATCACGCGTTGCCATATAACCATTATTCATATAGATATCGACACGATACGTCCCCGGCGGTAATTCTTGTCCATTTTCAAAGCTCGATAAATCGGCAACAGCCTGAGGATCATCCGCTAAAAAGCGCGGGTTAAAATAGAGTTCGGCAGATGAAAAAGGTGCCTGTGCGGCAAAAGCACAGGCAACAGAGAGCCGGATAAAAAAACCAGCCAGACAATGCTTACGATTATGCAAGCATTGCGTGTTTCGCTGGTAAAGTCTTAAATTCAGATATGACATTGTTCCTCCGGTTTAAAATCACCCGGCAGTCAATTCTTTTTATTCAGGCGAATAAATCCCCCTGCGTTATTCCATTACGCCCTTCATTTTGGGGGTAAGTGCGCCATAATCATTTATTGTTCGGTAAGTAATGTTGCTTCCGGCATCAGAAGGCAATTTAACCGTGCTTTCGCCCATTGGAGGCACCAATGCATTTTCAAGAATCCGTGTTCCGGCATTAAGCTCCGTTACCGTCAGGTAATAGGGTGTCGGGTTAATCAGCGTCAGAGAATTGGCGCCACGACGGAATCTTAATTTTTCTGCGGCCTGATCGGGGGGTAACGCTAATTTAGCCGGGCGGTAATACAGTTTTATGCGGCTGATAATCGCGAGCTGTAGCGTATTCTCGGTCAATTTTGATTTATCCATTGACGGAATCGCTTTTACATTCATCCAGAACAAACTTTCCCGATCCTGCGGCAATTGATTATTTGTGGCATCAAGAATACGTAAAGTATTCTCTTTTTTTCCCTTCATTGCAAACAGAGGTGGCGTCACGATAAAACGGCCATCCTTTACACCATCGGCATTTTCTACCCATGATTGAATTAAATAAGTGCTATTTTCATCATTATTTGTCACGGCAAGTTGAACTTGTTTTTGCCCTGCCGGATAAATTACGCGGGTCGCACCTAAGGCCACTCCCGCTTCAGCGCGTCCGGCAAGCATCATTGCTACGATCATCAGGATACCTGCCAGTAAGCAGAATGTTATTTCCTGCGATTTCCTTACATTGACGTTTTTATTACTCACTGTCCTGTTCCTGTTATCACAATATCTGCTTAACAATTACTGATAGGTTAAGGAGAACCAGGCCTGGGCATTAGCCATGCCGCCAGTCACCCGACGCCCGGTTGCGCGATATTTGGCAATGAAATGTAGCGAAGTAGAACCTGAGTAAAGCCGTTTCCAGTTAGCTGGAGGTCGGTTAATTGGTACGAGGTTTCCTTCGTCATCAAACAATGCAATACCAATATTGGTTGCAATTCCTGGCCCCTCACCCACGGAAAGCACATCCGGATTTTTACCATCCGCGACACCGTGAAACGCCACGCCCACACGTTCACTCACCACCGTGCTACATTCCCGTAAATGAATAACAAAAGGCACCGGTGCGCTATCTTCCCCTACCGCATGAAACCGGTTACTACTGATTTGCCCCATATTGACCGTCATTTGTTTATCACCGGCCTCAATCCGGCAAGTTTCCGCAATAATGACGCCCTGAAACTGCATATTTCCACCGGGCAATGTGGTGTTCCATTTATTTCCGGCCAGTGCAAACATCGGCAGTAACGACGCTACTAGAAATAATTTCGTCCTTTTCATCGTTATTCTTATCGCGCAGGGGCGGGCATCCTTGCCCATAATGACTTCCCTAAAACCTGAGTGGGTTATTGATACTGAACCTTGAAGGTCGCATCCGCATTAGCAGCGCCTGGGGTTGCAGTACCGGTTGCAAAATAACGCGCCTGGAACGGAATAATGTTGGTTCCGTTATTCAGTGTTGTTTGTGCGCTAAATGTCGCACCGTCCAGCGCCAGCGCAGTACCCGTTCTGTCCAGGATCTGCACACCAACATTTGTTGCGCTGCCCGCAGCTGAACTCTGCAAAGCCAGTACGTTGGTATGATTTCCATCAATTGCTGTGCCAAGGAAGGCAACAGCGGCTTTGTCTGCAACAGTGGTATCGCAGTCATTCAGCTGAATGTTAAAACCGACGGCAGAACTGGTTGCCCCCTCTTGTGCCAGCGATGCGGTACGAACCTGACCTAACTGAACGGTTTGATCAACAGAGCCCGCATCAACCGCACAAGCGGCGTTAACAACTTCCCCTTTAAAGTGAACTGTCCCACCATTTACCGTCGTGGTAGCGGCCAGAGCCGCAGTGGAACTGAGGGACAGAGCCGACAGAACAACGATTGCCAGAGTTTTAATTTTCATACTGCTTTCCTTTTTAAATCTACGTATAAATCGACATGGGCAGTCGTTCTGTACACTTTGTTTTGAAAACGAGTTTGACTGCCAACACTGCACAGTTTCCCCCCAAAAAATGAAACATTTGGGGCCA
>NZ_JABWMT020000028.1:0-59025 GCF_013368915.2 Escherichia sp. 93.1518 | reverse complement strand
ACCATATGTTATGTATGAAATAAATTTATTTATCCTCTATAAATTATTTTCAAACAGAGAGTTACATAACATGAGCCTGTTCAAGTGAAAATAAAGCCGGGAACTCCTCAAATGTTAAGTAAATGTTTTACAAATATTATCCATTTGTTTTATAAGGAAAATAGTTAATTTCACTTCTTATAACCACACTGGTGATCGCATGATAACATTGCGGTACTAATTAATTATTCTTACTAGTAACCAGCCTAATATTTACCTTTTTGACTGAGTTGTTATTGCATCAGTGCCTCATTCAGAGTAAAGCTGTAATAACACCTGAAGTTCACAGAATAAGGAGCAGGTTATGAGCTATACCAATGTTCTTGTTGCTGTAGCTGTCTCGCCAGAAAGCCAGCAACTGTTAACAAAAGCGGTATCTATCGCCCGTCCGGTTAATGGACGCATAAGTTTGATCACTCTCGCTTCCGACCCGGAAATATTCAATCAATTAGCCGCACCGATGCTTGAAGATTTACGCAGCGTGATGCATGAAGAAACACAAAACTTTCTTGATAAATTAATTAAGGATGCGGGATATCCGGTAGAAGAGACGTTTATTGCTTGCGGAGAGTTAAGCGAACATATTCTGGCAGTGTGCCGTAAACATAAATTCGATTTGGTGATTTGCGGCAATCATAACCACAGTTTCTTTTCGCGAGCATCCTGCTCAGCGAAAAGTGTGATTGCCTCAAGCGAGGTCGATGTACTACTGGTTCCGCTTAAGGGAGATTAACCGCGATTACGCCAGTTTCGGAAAGGTGGCAACTTTATCGCGCTGCTGACTTTCCGCGCTTCGCGGAACTATCTGCTTTAGGTCGCGAATAAAATACTCCTGCCAGTGATTAATGTCGTTTTTCACAATAACTTCCAGCATTTCTGCATGGCGGGAAATACGTTCCGCCAGCGACATCGTCAACGCCCGATTGAGCGCCGCCGCAACTTCATCACGATCGTATGGGTTTACAATTAACGCCGACGTCAGTTCGTTTGCCGCCCCGGCAAATTGCGAAAGTACCAGTACGCCCGGATTGGCAGGATCTTGTGCGGCAACATACTCTTTCGCGACCAGGTTCATTCCGTCGCGCAGCGGCGTCACTAATCCAACATCGGAATAGCGGAAGATTTTCATCAGTAATTTACGATCAAAATGCTGATTCAGATAATAAAGCGGCGTCCAGCCTAATTGACCATATTTGCCGTTAATTCTCCCGGCTTCATTTTCCAACTGATGACGAATATCCTGATACGCTTGCACATCACCACGCGACGTTGGCGCAATCTGGGTATAGCGAATTTTACCGTGATGTTGCGGATATTTTTCCAGCAACGCTTCATAGGCGAGAAAACGCTCCGGCAAACCTTTGGAATAATCCAGTCGTTCGACAGAAAAGATATTCTGTACATTTTTCAGTTCCGCTTTTAGTTGCGCCAGTTTTGCCGGCAGTGGTCCGGCAGCCTGTTTGGCAATCTCATCTGGTTCAATGCCAATGGGGTAAACTTCGGTTCGAAACGCTTTGCCCCAGGCCGTATGGCTTTTTGAGCTACGCGTCGTAACGCGGGTCAGGTTAGAAAGGCAATCCAGGAACGCCAGACGATCGTTCTCTGTCTGGAAACCCAGTAAATCATAATCACAAAGCTGTTCAAGCAAGGTGTCATACGTCGGCAGCGCATTGAAGATTTCCGGCGTCGGGAAAGGAATATGCAGGAAGAAACCAATGCGATTATTCACCCCACGTTTGCGTAATTCATGCGCAAATGGCAACAGGTGATAATCGTGAACCCAGATAATGTCATCGTCTTCCAGCAGCGGCAGTAATTTATCTGCCAGTAACGCATTTACGCGTAGATAGCCGTCCCAGGCAGGACGCTGAAATTGCACCAGATCGAGTCGATAATGAAATGCAGGCCAGAGAACGGCATTAGAGAATTGGTTGTAGTATTCGTCGAGATCCTGTTCGCTGAGGTTAAAAGAGGCCCAGGTAATATTTCCTTTTTTCACCTTTTTTAGCGGCTGATCCTCATTCCCTGTTTCGCCACTCCAGCCAAACCACAGTCCACCTGCGGCTTTCAGTGCCCCCAGTATGCCGACAGCAAGGCCACCGGCACTGGCGGCGTGCTCGTCTGGTGGTGCAATCCGGTTAGATACTACGACTAAACGACTCATAGTCATCACTCCTGTTATTTTCTCTTTTTTGTTGTTGTAATGCGTTGGTTATCATTTCAAGCCAGCTCCAGACATCCGGCACGCCCGCCAGCCGCCATGATGCCTGAGTCGCTCCGGTGCCAATTTTCACTGACATTCCACCCAGTCGGTTAACGACCGCGAAGCCAGATTCATCGGTTAAATCATCGCCCAGAAAAACGGGCTTACGGCCGATAAAGGGAGCTTCCTGCATAAAGGCTGCAATCGCCTCCCCTTTACTAGTGTTTCCTGGTTTAATCTCGACGACACACTTTCCCTGCTGTAATGCCATTTGCGGCCAAATCTGGGTAATGCGTTGCGCTAATGTCAATAAGGCGTCTTCGTGCTGCGGCGCCTGACGATAATGCAGCGCAAACGCCATCCCTTTGGCCTCCACTTCCGCACCGGGATAGTGGCTGATTGCCGTATGCAGTTGAACGCTAATATCGCGGGCAATCGCATCCGGCAAATGAACGATATGCGTTTTACCATTGATGTCACGGCGCTCCGCCCCATGCACGCCCGCTAACGGGAAGCGATAAGGTTTTGCCAGTGCGTCAAGCTCGACCATTGAGCGCCCTGATATCAATGCCAATGCACCATCACTTGCGGTTGCCAGTAGCTGAAGTCCTTGCAGAATATTGTCAGGCACGACGACCTGATCGGGATGCGGTTTAATTTCCGCCAGCGTTCCATCGAGATCAAAAAACCAGGCATATTTCGCGGATAGTTCAGGGGGTTCGGTTAACGGTTCTGTCACCCGGTACTCCTCCTTATCTTTTTATAGTTCGCGCAGAACGCGCTTTACAGACATGTAAGTATAGACAGTGTGACGTAGCTCGCCATTTGCAAAAAAGAACAGCCAGCCGTTGTGGCGGCTGGCTGTGATGGAAAAAAGAGCTAAATTGTTGCGAAAAAAAGCATCAGACAGTGCGTTTCGCTTTTTGCTTGTAACGGTCGAAGATCACCGCCGCCAGCAGGATTAAGCCACGAACCACGTACTGCGCGAAAGGAGAAATATTGAGCAGGTTCATAGCATTTTCTACAGTCCCTAAAATTAAGATACCCGCCACCACATATGAGATTTTTCCGATGCCACCTTTCAGAGAAACGCCACCTAAAACGCAGGCTGAGATAACAATCAACTCATAGCCAATCGAGGTCATCGGCTGACCGCTGGTCATGCGCGAAGCCAGAACAATCCCGGCAATCGCCGATACCAGACCAGAGAGAACGAAGATAATGATTTTGGTGCGGACAACAGGTACACCCGCCAGACGCGCGGCCTCTTCGTTACCGCCAATCGCCAGCGTATTACGACCAAAGGTAGTTTTGTTCAGCAGCAAGCCAAAGATTATCAGGCAAGCGACAGTGAGCCAGATTGGCGCAGGCAGGCCGAACCAGTTGGCATAACCGAGAGCAAAGAAACTTTCATCTTCGATACCGACCGCTTTACCGTCAGAGATGATATACGCCAGACCACGGACAATCTGCATCGTCGCCAGCGTGGTAATCAAGGCGTTAATTTTAAGTTTAGCGATAACAAAGCCATTCACCAGACCGCAGAGGACGCCCAGCAGCAAACCTGCCGCCACGCCTATCCACAGGCTTTCGGTCAGATTGATAACCACCGCCGTAGTGACGCCTGCACAGGCAATGACCGAAGCAACAGAAAGGTCAAAGTCACCCGACGCGAGACAGAACAACATACCGCACGCCACCATCCCCGACATGGAGATTGCCAGCCCCAGCCCTTTCATATTAATGAAGGTGGCAAAGTTCGGGACAAAAATGGCACAGGCAATAAACAGCACCGCAAACACCACCAGCATACCGTACTGATCCCAGATACGGCCGAAGCTGAATGACGACTTAGGTGCGCCAGAACCCGATGTAGAAACAGAAGACATCATACTCTCCTTACTCAGGCAACTGCCTGACTGACTTTAGGCATAGCAAGGCTTAGTGCCTGACGCTCATCTGCCTGCTCGTGTAGCAATTCACCAGCGATTTCACCTTCACGCATGACGACAATACGGTCGGCGACGCCGAGGACTTCGGGCAGATCGCTGGAGGCAAACAGCACCGCCACCCCCTGCGCCGCCAGCGCATAAATCACGTTATATATTTCGTGCTTGGCTCCCACATCAATACCGCGCGTAGGTTCATCCAGCAAAATGACTTTCATATCTTCCGATAACCAGCGTCCCAGAATGGCTTTTTGCTGATTACCACCGGAGAGATTCATGATTAATTGCTCTGCTCCTGGCGTTTTGATATTGAGCGAACGAATATGGTGATCAGCATTATTTGCTTCCCAGCCGTTATTGATCACGCAACCGCCGAGAACATGCTTGCGACGGGCGCTGATGTTGATATTGTCACGGACGGAATGCACCGGAATAATGCCTTCCGCTTTACGATCTTCTGGACAGAGCATCATGCCAGCAGCAATGGCGTGGCCTGGTTTACGGATATCGATCGGCTTTTGGTCGATATAAACCTGACCGGCGGTGATTTGCGTCCCACCAAACATGCCTTTCATTAATTCGCTGCGTCCTGCCCCCACCAGACCAAACAGACCAACGATTTCACCACTGCGAACGGTCAGGCTTATTGGCGTACGCACACCAGGCGCCTTCACGGCATCCAGACGCAATCGCTCCTCACCATAGCTACGCGGTTGCCAGCCGTAGATATCGCCGATATCGCGACCAACCATCGCCTGTACCAGTGCGTCGTGGTCAACCTGCTGCATATCGGTAAAGGTTTTGACATAACGCCCATCTTTAAAGACGGTGATGGCATCGCTGAGGGCAAATATTTCTTCCATACGGTGAGAAACGTATAAGATCACCCGCCCCTCTTTTCGCAGTTCACGAATAACGCGGAAAAGATTGTCGATTTCACGGGCAGACAGGGAGCTGGTTGGCTCATCAAAGGCGATAATTTTGGCGTTACGCGCCAGAGCTTTGGCAATTTCAACCATCTGCCACTGACCAATGGAGAGATATTTCAGCGGCGTAGCCGGGTCAATATCCATACCCAGATGTTTGAGTTGTAAACCTGCTTCATAATTCAGCAGTGAACGATTCACAATGCCGCCTTTATGGGGAAGCTGGCCGAGATAAATATTTTCCGCGACGGTCATTTCCGGCACGAGATGCAGTTCCTGGTAAATAATCGCCACACCCGCGTTAAGCGCAGCGGTCGTGTCGGAAAAGGACATTTCTTGTCCATTAATTACTACAGAACCCGTGGTTGGCGCATAGTTTCCACTAAGGATTTTTAAGAGTGTTGATTTTCCTGCGCCATTTTCACCCATCAACGCATGAACCTGACCGGCATAGCAGTCAAAACTGATATCCGTCAACGCCTTAACGCCGGGGAAAGTTTTACCAATGCCGCGAAATGAGAGATACGGGGTAGACTGTTGCATAACGTCTCCGTGAATCACTGGTCTTTCACACCCCCTCTGCACAATAAAGGCAGAGGGGAATTTTTACGGCAGATTACTTACCGCCTAAACCTTTTTTCTCCAGTTCTTCTTTAAAGTTGTCGCGCGTAATCAGAACTACATCGGTAACTTCAGTGAATTTTGGTGGTTCTACGTCTTTCGCTACCCAGTTGTAGAGCATTTCGCTGGATTTATAGCCATGTACGTCTGGACTTGGCAGGAGTGAACCGTAGAAACCGGTAGCCTGCGCTTTTGACAGCTCGCTCACCGCATCCACCCCATTGATACCAATACCAATGATGTCCGCCGCTTTAAAGCCCTGACCTTCCGTTGCACGTACACCGCCCAGCACGGTGCTGTCATTCATCCCGACAATCAACCAGTGTTTAACTTCAGGATGCTGAACCAGCATGGAGTTGGCGGCGTCAAATGCCCCTGGGATGTCGTTAGATTTGGTGGGAACCTGATAAATTTGTTTTTCCGGGAATCCGGCGGCTTTCAGCGCGTCCATAGACCCCGTGGTACGGCGACGAGCGGTATCCAGTTCGTTGGCAGTAATCGCCATTACGGCACTTTCTTTTACGTCCCAACCACGTTTCTGCATCTCTTTATACAGTTCCTGGCCCTGACGCTCACCAATTTTGGTCGCCGCCATCATCACCAGCGGCACGGTATCCATCGGCTTACCTTTGGCATTTACAAACTGGTCATCCACGGCAATCACTTTCATACCATAGCCACGTGCTTTCGCCACAATTGCGGAACCCAGTTTCGGGTCTGGCGTACAAATGACAAACCCTTTCGCACCGCTGGCAGCCAGACTGTCGATGGCGTTCAGCGTCTTTTCGCCATCCGGCACGGCAATCTTAATAACGTCAAACCCTAAATCTTTCCCGGCTTTATCGGCAAACTTCCATTCGGTCTGGAACCACGGCTCTTCTGGTTGCTTTACCAGGAAACCGAGTTTCAGGTTTTCCGCCATAGCGGATTGTGACATAACGGCAGCCAGACCAATGGCTGCAAGAGCTTTAGTAAATTTGTGCATGGTTATCTCCAGCTTTAGCGTCATTTTGTGTAGGGCAAAAACTAAGAACTTTTGTTAATTCAATCGGAAAACAAAGCATTACCTTTATCGAAAAGATAATTGACTGTGTTGGCATAGTTTTAGCGAGAAATTAATTCTCCATAGGAGAGCAATATCACATAGCAGAATTACAGTGAGAACGTGCATAAATTCAGCGAGAAATGACATACTGGAATCGTTAATTGTCTGACAAATCAAAAAAGCATTAGCAGAATAATCCATGACATTAGCCTGGAAATCCTTGTGGTCTGCTTTGAGAGGCAGGGAGTATCTTTTTTAATCTAATTATTACCGGGCAAGAGGTTGTTCATTTGCGCTGAATAGTGAAAGGAGGAAGAAGTCTCTAAACCTTGCACCAATCAATTTCTACATTAATTATCACCTCATTTATTAATTAAGGATAACGCTATAATGAGAGCATCATCGCATAACTGAAAAAACTTCTTAAAATATCAAAGCATCATCATGCTATTAATGATTTATTTTAATATCAATGAAATACATCAATATGACGCATTAGGAATTATTGCAAACTAATTGCTCTCATCAATGAAATGTAAAAAAATATAAATCTGGTGATTTAAGGATTTTCTTATATTCGTTCAGACGTTATGCTTATTTCAGATCATCGTCAGAATTGACTCCACGATCACATTTTGGATATGCAGAAAGGAATTATTCTGCAAGCAGTAATTACGGTGTTTTGATTCATCTTGCACCTCACGTCTTCTGGATATAAGGATATTAGGTATGGCAACCACTGGAATGCTTCTCAAACTCAACACCCAAATGAACCGCGAGTTTTACGCATCCAATCTCTACCTTCACCTGAGCAAATGGTGTTCTGAACAAAGTCTGAATGGCACCGCTACTTTCCTTCGCGCCCAGGCTCAAAGTAACGTGACGCAAATGATGCGCATGTTTAACTTTATGAAAAGTATCGGAGCAACTCCCATCGTTAAAGCTATCGATGTACCAAGAGAAAAGCTTAACTCTCTGGAAGAACTCTTCCAAAAAACGATGGAAGAATATGAGCAGCGTTCAAGCAAGCTGTCACAATTAGCCGATGAAGCTAAAGAATTGAATGATGATTCTACCGTCGATTTCCTGCGCGATCTGGAAAAAGAACAGCAGCACGATGGCCTGTTGTTGCAAACCATTCTTGATGAAGTGCGCAGCGCGAAACTTGCCGGTATGTGCCCTGTCCAGACCGACCAGCATGTTCTTAATGTCGTGTCGCATCAGATACATTAATCATGTTCGGCGCTTTAAAACATGCGCCGGATACAAATAATTTTGAGAAAACCGCTGCTTCATACTTTGAAGCAGCGGTTTTTTTAATGGGATTCACCTTGCGGAGTAAATTTCAGTTCAATCAGCGCGATGGCTTTTTGGATAGCGCGCATCGTTACCGGATCGGCTGCGGCGGGATGGTTAGTAAAATCGATATTCTTCAACTGGCTGGACATTTTTTCACGCAACTCAACAGGAGCGATCACATCGAGTACGTCGAGAATTTGTTTGATTACCAACTGGCAAGCGACAACATCAGAGACCAGTTCCTGATCGGCATTCAGCGGCTGGGACATTGTAAACTCCTGATAGCATTTTGAAAGCCGCTATAGTAGCGGCTTCCCCTCCACAGCGATAGTCACATCCGACATCACCAGGGCACAAAAAAACCTGCCGAAGCAGGTTTTTTGTTATCTGAACATATTGCCTGGCGGTACGTCTTTGAACGTCTTGCAATAGTTATCGAACATGCTTTTCAGGATTTTGCGCAGTTTCATTGAGGTACTCCGACTATTTGTTATGCAGGTGTTATCGTCTTTGCGCTTATAATATGACATCCATCACAAAAATCAATCTTTATGTGATTTATATCACACAAATATCCCTTTAATGTTATGAAATTGATAACCCACAAAGTCGCCATAAAGCATCTGACTTCTGGGAAAAGCAAGGAATAGCGCCGATCCGTCGTCTTTTCTGTCCATAACCTGATCCTGCACGCAGGTACAATACCTGTTTCTTCTCCCTTTTCAGGCCGTGACATGAAACATTTGATAATTGTTTTTTCGCTTTTAACATTAGCGGGCTGCACCGTAACTCGTCAGGCTCAATTGAGCGAGGTTAATGTCACGAGCGGTATTGTACGCCTCGTTTATGACCAGGCGTTTTTACAACACGCCCGTACTGACAGCTATCTTAATCAAAGAATAGCGGAACGCGCATGTCAGCACGCAGGGTTTACCCGCGCCATTGCGTTTGGGCAACCTGTAAGTAACTGTAGTCTGTTTGCGGGGGCGTTATGTCTGAATACGGAATTTACGTTGTCGTATCAGTGCCAAAATTTAATGCCCTCGACTTATCAATAAAGCCTTAATCAGCGAGGGATGCTTCGCTGGTTAATTAATCCCACGAATAGCGTTAATGCGTTTTATTCCCATTCGTATTTTTAATAATTGAATTTAATATTTTACCTTTTGCAAATAATAAAATAACAAATTATAGTGGCGCCACAGCAACAAAAATAACCTTTGTGGAGCACTATCATGCTGAAACCAGAAATGATTGAAAAACTCAATGAGCAGATGAACCTGGAACTGTACTCTTCACTGCTTTATCAGCAAATGAGCGCCTGGTGCAGCTATCATACCTTTGAAGGTGCGGCTGCGTTTCTGCGCCGCCACGCCCAGGAAGAGATGACGCATATGCAGCGTCTGTTTGATTATCTGACCGATACCGGAAACTTACCGCGTATTAATACCGTTGAATCCCCGTTTGCTGAATATTCTTCACTTGATGAATTATTCCAGGAAACCTATAAGCATGAACAATTAATCACGCAGAAAATTAATGAACTGGCTCACGCCGCCATGACCAACCAGGATTACCCAACGTTTAATTTCCTGCAATGGTATGTTTCTGAGCAGCATGAAGAAGAGAAATTGTTCAAATCGATTATTGATAAATTAAGTCTGGCCGGTAAAAGCGGCGAAGGTCTTTATTTCATCGATAAAGAACTTTCTACCCTCGACGCGCAAAACTAATCTATTCTGGCGGCAGATTTACTGCCGCCGTTTCATATCAGTGGCGACAAATTTTACTTGTATCGGTTGAGAACCCTTCTTCGCCGGGAATAAATTTACCTTTCGCCGCCAGAAACGCCACCAGCTCTCCCGCTGTCATCCCTTCCGCCGAGCAGGTATGAAAACGCGCCTGTTCACCAAAACGCGCTTTGATCGCCGCTTCCAGACTGGCGTGCGTATATTGCTCGCCTGATTCAATCATCATATTTAACACTTCATGACCGTGAATAGAGTCCATCGTTCCTCCTCAAAAAGGGCATAGCGTAGCGATATCCGCTCATCAAGGCTTTGCGCCAGCGCAGTTCCGAATGCATTTTATTGTACATTTTTGTTTACAGTAAATGTAACGTCGATTTGACGAGAAATGTAGAATGCCTTAACCTGCGCCGCAGATATCTCTCATAAAGATCGTCAGGACAGAAGAAAGCGTGAAAAACAGAACTCTGGGAAGTGTTTTTATCGTGGCAGGAACCACAATTGGCGCGGGTATGTTGGCAATGCCACTGGCGGCAGCAGGCGTCGGTTTTAGTGTCACATTGACATTGTTAGTTGGTCTGTGGGCATTGATGTGTTACACCGCACTGCTATTGCTGGAGGTGTACCAGCATGTCCCCGCAGATACCGGTCTGGGCACGCTGGCAAAACGCTATCTGGGGCGTTATGGGCAGTGGCTCACTGGCTTCAGTATGATGTTTTTAATGTACGCCCTGACAGCGGCGTACATTAGCGGTGCCGGTGAATTACTTGCCTCCAGCATCAGTGACTGGACCGGTATTCCAGTGTCGGCAACCGCTGGCGTGTTGTTGTTCACTTTTGTTGCCGGTGGTGTGGTTTGTGTCGGGACGTCGCTGGTCGATTTATTTAACCGCTTTCTGTTTAGCGCCAAAATTATTTTTCTGGTGGTGATGCTGGTACTGCTGCTACCGCATATTCATAAAGTGAATCTTTTAACTCTACCGCTGCAACAAGGACTCGCGTTGTCTGCGATCCCGGTAATTTTTACGTCATTTGGCTTCCACGGTAGTGTACCTAGCATCGTCAGTTATATGGATGGCAACATTCGCAAGCTGCGCTGGGTATTTATTACAGGTAGTGCGATCCCTCTGGTGGCGTATATCTTCTGGCAACTGGCGACGCTGGGCAGCATTGATTCAACAACTTTTATGGGACTGCTGGCTAATCATGCCGGGCTCAACGGGCTGTTACAGGCATTACGCGAAGTGGTGGCCTCACCGCATGTCGAACTGGCGGTGCATTTATTTGCGGACTTAGCCCTCGCAACGTCCTTCCTCGGCGTAGCATTAGGCTTATTTGATTATCTTGCGGATCTGTTTCAGCGTTCAAATAGCGTTGGCGGGAGAATGCAAACCGGGGCAATTACTTTTCTGCCACCGCTGGCATTTGCTCTGTTTTACCCACGTGGCTTTGTGATGGCGCTGGGTTACGCCGGTGTGGCGCTTGCTGTACTGGCGTTGATTATCCCTTCCCTGCTGACCTGGCAAAGCAGAAAGCATAATCCACAAGCAGGTTATCGGGTTAAAGGCGGCCGTCCGGCGCTGGTACTGGTGTTTCTCTGTGGTATTGGCGTGATTGGAGTGCAATTTTTGATTGCAGCAGGATGGTTACCAGAAGTGGGGTGATTAAATAGCCTCACATATCCTTGTTGGGTGCCAGAATTAACTCTGGCACCCAATGTGACCTCTTAATGCAGGCAGCACTGCTTAAATTTCTTACCACTACCGCACGGACAAGGATCGTTACGACCCGGTTTTTCTTCTGCTTTGATCGGTTGCTGAACAGGCTTTTCCTGCTGATGAGCCATCCAGTAAGCGTGCAAATCAAGTGCCGCCAGTCGAATGGCATCCACACTCTCATCAAACGCTTCCGGTGACAGCTTCTCTACCCGCTCGAAGTTTTCTTCCGTACCGTGCAGCGCAATCGCCTCAAGCGCCGGTTTTAAGGATTCCGGCAATGCCGACCAGTCAGAGAGGGCAACGCCACGCATATAGCCAAAGCACCACTCCTCAACGATCGTCAGCTCACGACCATCAACCTCTCGCAGACCAAATAACGGCTCAAACTGATCAGGAAATTCGTTCAGACGCTCTGCGGTATCGGCCATATGTTGAAAAGCCAGGTTCATAAAGCGCGTCATCTCTTTTTCTGACGCCCAGCGCGGTACATAGTCCGCCCCACCCCAGACGGCCACCAACCACTGTTCTGGTTCAATTTCTTGCGGAGAACTCAACACCGCCGTCAATAAACCGTCCAGCTCAGCTACATCAAGGATGGCGTGGTCTGTGTTGTATTTGGTCAGGATATCATCCAGCCATTCCAACTCACTTTCGTTCAACGGTCCCGTTTTCATACGCTTTTCCTTGTGGATCTCGACTCGCCAGCGTCTATCTTACATGTCGCTCTGGCATAGAGATACTTTTTGAGTGGATTACCTGGTGATTAAAAATAAGAGGGGTATAACGATAAGTGGCAGACACAAAAAAACCACCCGAAGGTGGTTTCACGACACTGCTTATTGCTTTGATTTTATTCTTATCTTTCCCATGGTACCCGGAGCGGGACTTGAACCCGCACAGCGCGAACGCCGAGGGATTTTAAATCCCTTGTGTCTACCGATTCCACCATCCGGGCTCGGGAAAAAATTGGAGGCGCGTTCCGGAGTCGAACCGGACTAGACGGATTTGCAATCCGCTACATAACCGCTTTGTTAACGCGCCAAATTCTTTAGGCTTTTCAGCCAGACACCCGCTTAAGCCGATGTCTTTTAACTGGAGCGGGAAACGAGACTCGAACTCGCGACCCCGACCTTGGCAAGGTCGTGCTCTACCAACTGAGCTATTCCCGCATTCATCAAGCAATCATCTAATCACTTGATTTTATTATCGTCTGGCAATCAGTGCCGCCGTTCGATGCGTTGCATTCTACTTACCTGACGCGATGAGTCAACGATATTTTTCACCACTTTTGATCGTTTGCTGAATTTTGCGCCGAAACGATCACTGATCAAGCAAATCTGCGCGAGCTGCGCTCAAATATTGCAACATAGACCACAGAGTCAGTACCGCAGCCACAAAGAAAAGTGCAATACCAGCATACTCAACCCAAATGTTCGGACGCCATAACAGCCAGGCCAGCGCCACCATTTGGGCGGTCGTTTTTACTTTACCAATCCAGGAGACAGCCACACTGCTGCGTTTACCGAGTTCAGCCATCCACTCGCGTAGAGCAGAAATGATAATTTCACGGGCGATCATCGTTGCCGCTGGCAAAGTGACCCACCAGCTATGGTAATGCTCAGTTACCAGCACCATGGCAATGGCAACCAGCACTTTATCAGCTACTGGATCAAGGAAAGCGCCAAAACGGGTACTCTGATTCCAGCGACGCGCCAGAAAACCATCGAACCAGTCAGTCACCGCCGCAACGCAGAAAATGAGTGCGGCAGCAAACGGCGACCAGGTGACAGGCAGATAAAAGACCAATACAAAGAATGGGATAAGGATGACACGGAACAGTGTGAGCAACGTAGGGATATTAAATTGCATAATGACGGGTAACTATCTGTTGTCAGTAAGATTACCCCTATGTTGCTACAGAGACATCAATGTTTCAACGACCAGAAGATCTTTTCTGCCAGACCTTGCGAAATACCCGGCACTTTTGCAATTTCCTCAACGCTGGCGTTACGTAAACCTTGCAAACCGCCCATATATTTCAACAACATTTGCCGACGTTTTGGTCCAACGCCTTCGATGGTTTCCAGCGTGCTGGTATTTTTGACTTTTGCGCGTTTTTTGCGATGCCCACCAATCGCGTGATCGTGTGATTCATCTCGGATATGCTGAATGACATGCAGCGCCGGTGAATCTGGCGGCAAACTGAAGCCCTCACCTTCAGGTTCGAAGAACAACGTTTCCAGCCCAGCCTTACGATCGGCTCCTTTCGCCACACCAAGCAACAGCGGATGGTTTTTATCCCATGAGACATCCAGCTCGGCAAAAACATTTTTCGCCTGCGCAAGCTGGCCTTTGCCGCCATCAATCAGGATCACGTCCGGAATCTTACTGTCGTCGATGGCTTTACCGTAACGCCGACGCAGCACCTGATTCATTGCCGCATAATCATCACCAGGCGTAATGCCGGTAATGTTATAGCGCCGATACTCTGCACGCAGCGGGCCGTTAGCATCGAACACCACACACGAAGCGACCGTTTGTTCACCCATGGTATGGCTGATGTCAAAACACTCCATCCGCTTCACTTCCGGCAATTTCAACACGCTGGCAAGCGCGGTCAGACGCTGGTGAACGGTAGATTGTTGCGAAAGTTTGGTGGTTAACGCTGTCGCCGCATTGGTGCGCGCCAGCTTCAGGTAACGTGCCCGATCGCCACGCGGTTTAGTCTGAACGTTAATCTTGCGCCCTGCCAGTTCTGAAAGGGAATCGGCGAGCAGCGTTTTATCGCTAAGATTAAAGTCGAGCAGGATCTCACCCGGCAGGGTGCGCATCTGGCTGCCCTGTAAATAGAACTGACCGACAAAGGTTTCCACCACTTCGCCCAGCTCCGTACCGCCAGGTACTTTAGGGAAATAACTACGGCTACCAAGCACCTTGCCCTGACGAATAAACAAGACGTGGACACAAGCCATGCCCGCATCGAAAGCGACGCCAATAACGTCAAGGTCATCACCTGTATTGGAGACAAACTGTTTTTCGGTTACACGTCGCACCGCCTGGATTTGGTCGCGAATACGTGCCGCTTCTTCAAACTCCAGATTCTGGCTGGCTGTTTCCATGCGACTAATCAGTTGAGTAAGTACCTGATCGTCCTTGCCGGATAAAAACAGGCGCACATACTCTACCTGCTGGGCGTACTCTTCTTCACTCACCAGTCCTTCAACGCACGGCCCCAGACAGCGCCCTATCTGATATTGCAGACACGGACGTGAGCGGTTGCGATAAACGCTATTTTCACACTGGCGAATCGGGAAAATCTTTTGTAGCAGCGCCAGGGTTTCACGCACCGCATAGCCATTTGGGAACGGGCCGAAATATTCACCTTTGGCGTGTTTTGCGCCGCGATGCATAGCCAGACGCGGATGGGTATCGCCGCTAAGAAAAATAAAAGGATAAGATTTATCATCGCGTAACAGAACGTTGTAACGCGGCTGATAAAGTTTGATGTAGTTGTGTTCCAGCAACAGAGCTTCGGTTTCGGTATGGGTAACCGTCACATCAATTTGCTGGATCTGGGCAACCAACGCTTCGGTTTTGCGCGAAGCGAGGTTGCTACGGAAATAGCTGGAAAGCCGTTTTTTCAGGTCTTTCGCTTTGCCGACATAGATAACCGTACCACCAGCATCATACATGCGATAAACGCCCGGTTGGCTGGTTACGGTTTTTAAAAACGCTTTTGCGTCAAACTGAACACTCACTGACTTGTTAATGTCTCCGCATTACACAGACCATGGCGAATTGCCAGGTGAGTCAGCTCCACATCGCCATGAATGTTTAATTTACTGAACATACGGTAGCGATAGCTGTTCACCGTTTTCGGGCTGAGATTAAGCTGTTCTGAGATCTCATTGACCTTTTGGCCTTTGGTAATCATCAGCATAATCTGCAATTCACGTTCAGACAAACTGGCAAATGGGCTTTCTGTTTTTTCTGGTTCGATCTGGCTTAATGCCATTTGTTGAGCAATGTCAGAAGCAATATAACGCTGCCCTGAATAGACAGAGCGAATCGCACTCACAACTTCCTGCGGAGCCGCACCTTTGCTGAGATAGCCCGCAGCACCGGCCTGCATTACTTTCGCTGGTAAAGGGTTTTCAGTATGAACCGTAAGCATGATGATTTTGACATCTGCTGTCGAGCGAGCGATTTTACGCGTCGCCTCAAGACCGCCAATGCCAGGCATACTCATGTCCATTAGCACGACGTCAACGGTGTTTGCCCGGCACCACTTAACGGCGTCTTCACCGCAGGATGCCTCACCGACGACTTTAATACCCTTTATATCTTCCAGAATGCGTCGTATCCCTGCGCGCACCAGTTCGTGGTCATCAACAAGTAGAACGTTGATCAAAGGAATATCTCCAGAAATAGGGATAACGCTACTGATAGTTAGTCATTCGTATATTAGCGGGTTTTATTGCAACTTTGAAACGTTAAAAATGGTGGGTATTCGATTTTTCTCTCGTTTTTGTAAATTCGATTGTCCAGAGTTATCGTCACGTCCGTCATCAAAGGTTTGCCAGCTCGTTTCGCAGTAAGGCTAACGCCGAAATGTGACAAAAATTGACTTTATTCAGCATAAATGAAAAATCAGCGGCATGAATATGTAACATGAATTAACCCGAACAATACGTGCGAAAAACATTCATGATAAAAATATTTATTACGCGTTATATTCCCTGTTTTATTACTATTGCTGATATCGTGAGCAAAAAACAACCACTGCTATTTTTAGCAAAGCTTATGGTATACTCCGCCGCCTTAACATTTTTCACCGCAAATTTTCATTGCAACATGACGAGGAAAATAAATGAGTACGCCTGATTTTTCTACTGCCGAGAATAATCAAGAACTGGCAAATGAAGTCTCCTGCCTGAAAGCGATGCTGACGCTGATGCTGCAGGCGATGGGACAAGCTGACGCGGGCCGCGTGATGTTAAAGATGGAAAAACAGCTTGCGCTGATCGAAGACGAAACCCAGGCTGCGGTATTTTCCAAAACGGTTAAGCAAATTAAACAAGCCTACCGTCAGTAATATAAAACCGGCTGAAAGCTCACCTTTCAGCCGGTTTGGCATCTTGCACGCCCAATGTAATAGATATCATATTAAGCCAGTTGCGGCTGCGTAGCAGGCAACCTGCGTCTTATTCGGTGCATTGATTTTTTTCTGCATATTTTTCTGATGGAAATTGACAGTATTCTCAGAGATTGACAGGATCATCGCTATCTCTGCTGACGTTTTACCTTCTGCGGTCCATTTCAGTATTTCTTTTTCCCGCTTGCTGAAATTCATCTCTGGCGTCATCACTATTTCATCATTTAAACGTATCAACGCCATCAGACTTTCACGCACCAATAGCTGCATTTTTAATTGCAATTCATCACTAAGAATGGGTATTTCACGCGTACTGCTACGGGAAAAAGACAAAAAACCCAGCGCACGATTCGGCAGCATTAAATACTGAGTGACGCCACGGCGTAAACCATGCGCACGTGCGGCTTCCCATAGCGGCTGTGCTTCGTTGAATAAATCATCATTCCACAATAAATGCCCCTGACTGAAGTTTTCAGGGTTAAGTACCGGATCAATCGCGAGAAAGTTGTTGGTTTGATAATAACTGACCCATGACTCCGGATAATTGGTGTAGAAAGCCACTTTCGGTCGCGTGAATGGCACCGGGTGACGCACACATAATGAATAAAAATCGTACTCCAGTTGGTAAGTCTGATGCTCTATTTCATGGTAGACCTCTTCTGCGGCCTCCATCCTCTGAAAACGCAACAACATTGTGCGACGCCAGCTGAAAAAATCCGTATCCTGCATAGTTAACCGCTACGCCCCTGAGAGTGAGTATCATTTATACTGATAACTCAAACTATCACATAAATAAGATTTATATATAATTTATATTATTCAGACAATGAATTACTTTTGCAAGACATAGCATTCTCTTATGTTATTAATAAGTTATGCTGATTTATTAAGCGATTTATGCAGTCAGGAATACATTTTCGCCCCGACTAAAAAGCTGCCGGGGCTGATTTTTTCTTATTTTATTGCAACAGAAACTTCTCAAGGAACTGGCGTGTGCGGGGATGCTGAGGATCGGCAAATAAGGTTTTTGCAGGGCCCTGCTCCACTATCCGCCCTTGATCCATAAAGATCGCGCGGTCAGCAACGTCACGAGCAAAGCTCATTTCGTGCGTCACAATCACCATGGTACGCTTTTCCTGTGCCAACTGGCGTATGGTATTCAGGACTTCACCCACCAGCTCCGGGTCCAGCGCCGAAGTAGGTTCGTCAAACAGAATGACTTCAGGTCGCATCGCCAGCGCACGCGCAATCGCCACACGTTGCTGTTGACCGCCGGACAAACGACGCGGATAGCTGGTCTCTTTCCCTTCCAGTCCAACTTTTGCCAGCAGCTCGCGAGCGCGCGCCGTGGCCTCTTCCTTCGGCTCGCCTTTAACGATCACCGGCCCTTCAATAATGTTTTCCAGCACTGTGCGATGCGGAAACAGATTAAAATTCTGAAAGACAAATCCGACATGCTGGCGCAACTGGCGAATCAGCGATTTTTGCTGGCTTAACGAACGCGCAGTATCAATAGTGATATCGCCAACGGTGATGCTCCCCGCCTCCGGTTGTTCCAGCAAATTTATGCTGCGTAGCAACGTGGTTTTGCCGGAGCCACTCGGGCCGATAATCGCTACCACTTCGCCGGTTTTGACCTCCAGATCGATACCGTGCAGTACCGTCTGACCGTGGAATTTTTTCACCAGGTTTTTAACTTCTATGGCACTCATTTTGGCTCCCTCTCCTGGCGGTTAAGTTGATTCTCAAAATGGTTCTGTAGCGTCGATAACACTGTCGCCATAATCCAGTAGATGAGCGAAGCCGCCAGATACATAGTGAAAACTTCCAGCGTGCGCGAGGTAATCAACTGCGCCTGACGAAACAACTCCGGCACCTGAATCGTCGCTGCCAGCGAGGTATCTTTTACCAGGCTGATAAAGCTGTTCGACAGCGGCGGCAGCGCCACCCGCGCCGCCTGCGGCAAAATAGCGCGACGCATGGTCTGCCATGGCGTCATGCCAATACTGGCGGCTGCTTCCCACTGACCTTTATCAATAGATGAAATGGCGGCGCGCAGCGTTTCGGCAGCATAGGCAGCGGTGTTCAGTGACAGGCCAATCATCGCCGACGGAATCGGATCTAATTCAATGCCAAACTGCGGTAGGCCGTAGTAGATCATAAACAGTTGCGCGATGAGCGGCGTACCGCGAAAAATGGAAATGTAAAAACGCGCCAGCCAGCGCACGGGCCAGAGCGGCGACAGGCGCATCAGCGCGAGAATAAATCCCAGCAGTAAGCCAAAAAACATGCCGCCGATACTGAGTTGCAGCGTATACCCAGCCCCTTTAAGCAGGAACGGCAAAGAATCAATAACCAGTTGTATACTTTCTTGCATGAGCGTTTCCGGGGCTAGACGTGAGGATGATAGGCGAACAGCGCAGGCGCGCCGCCAGTATGAATAAACAGAATCGGCCCTTCGTCTTTGAAGCGTTTCTGACTGATGCCATCAATCAGCCCCGCCATCGCTTTTCCGGTATACACAGGATCAAGCAGAATGCCTTCCAGCCGCGCCAACAGTTTCACCGCTTCCATGCCTTCGTCGTTCGGCACGCCGTAGCCAGGCGCAAAATAGTCATCCCAGAGTAAAATTTCCGCTGATGCGCTCAGTTCCAGTTCTTTCGCGATTGCCTGTTGTAGGTTAACCACTTTTGGCAACTGGTCAGCAACGGAACGTGACACGGTCACGCCAATCAGTTCGCTTTCTGGCATTAGATGTTCCAGTCCTACTGCCAGTCCAGCGTGAGTTCCGGCGCTGCCCGACGCCACCACCACCGAAGAAATATTAACCGCCCCTTCACACTGTTGCGCGATTTCCAGCGCGCTCTCCACATAGCCCAGCGCGCCTAAAGCATTAGAACCTCCAACCGGAATGACGTACGGACGGAACCCTTGCGCTTCGACTCGCGTTGCCAGCTCTTCCAGTTGGGCATTGGGATCGGTCAGCGCATCGCACATTTCAATCTGGGTATTGAAGAGATCCAACAACAAGCGATTGCCGTTGGTTAAATAGTTTTCTGCGGCTGTTCCGATAGGATTCTCCAGCAGCGCCACACAATGCAGCCCAAGTTTTGCGGCGACGGCGGCCGTCTGGCGCACGTGGTTAGACTGAATCGCTCCGGCGGTAATCAGAGTGTCGGCACCTTCACGCAGGGCATCTGCCGCAAGAAACTCCAGTTTGCGTAATTTATTGCCACCCATCGCCATCGGTGTGACGTCATCCCTTTTAATGAAAATTTCCCGCCCAAGATAATCAGAAAGACGCGGCAGATATTCGAGCGGCGTTGGTGCGCCGATAAACTCCAGCCGTGGGAAACGAGTTAAATTATGCAGTGGCATAAAAGCCTCCGGTGTGTGTTGTTGTGATATTGTTATTATGCACGCAAAAAACGCTTAAATAAAAAAGGCGCTAATTAAAGCACCTTTTTTGTCATTATGCCCCGTCCAGAACAGCGTTGACACGTTTCTGGCTGTGATTTCACCCGATGGATGCAACACACTGGTTGAACCGCTCTGCGGGTGATTCATACTCTGGCGTTTTATCGGTCTTTCGTTGAGCGTCTGGCAACTGTAGTAGTCACGGATTCCGGGTGATGGCATGTAGTGCATTAATAGAATCAGGTTTGTGGTCCCGTGATACTGTTGAATGTCCGATGGATCATCAGGAACGTAACGGTGTAAAGGCTGCTTATATCCATAAAGCAGAACATCTGATGTCCCCTGGTTACGGGGATAACTTCTCCTGGCATCTTAGGTTGATCAAGCATGGTTATCCATACCCGTTCATTAATATGGTAATCATTATCTCTGCATTAATTATTATTTATACCTAAGTCTATTTTTAGGAAAAGAATATTATATTCTCCGAGAATATTTTTAGACACTTTTCCTATAAAAGAAGCAGAGAAACACTCACTATCTAAAATTACACTAATCAATAAACAAACTAACATCCAGAAAACATTACAATTTCAAATTACTCATCAAAAAAAATCAACCTGATTGCTTGAGATAGATTTTTTCTGTTTATTTGCAATAATGCTCGCATCGAGCATTTGTATGATGATTAGATAATACATATTATTCCCCAATGACATTTACACAGTCAAAAAATTTAACCCACCATTCTTAAAGAAAAAATTGGAGCTTTTGTGAAAATCAAAATTAATAAAAAAGAAAGGTTTAATGTATATATATACAACAGAAAAACATTCGGCATAACGCAAGAGGGAATGAAGACAACGTTACTATGCAGCCTTATATCTGCCACTCTGGCCATTCAGCCTGCTTTGGCAGCTAAAAAGGAAGTTACTCTTTCTGAAGGAAACCCTGCTGAAATATCTGAAAATATCATTGGTGCTGATGGCTCGCAGGACAGGCCGGATAATGATGATGGGGAGGCCGGTGAAGATGCTCTCATTGTTAATGTTGTACCCGGTTCGTTACAGAATGAAAATATCCTGACAATTAACAGCGGTACTAGCATTAGTGGCGGTGAAGGCGGATGGGCTGGTGATGATGATCATACTAAGATGGGCTCTGCAGGGGGCCAGGGCGGTACAGCCATTACTGGAAATAATTTTACTCTTGTTAATTCTGGTTATATTTCCGGTGGTAAGGGTGGTTGGGGAGGTTATGGTAATGGCGGAGGCGATGGAGGTGAAGCGGGTACCGCTATTTCCGGAGATGATCTTACCATTACAAACAACGGAAGCATTACGGGTGGCAATGGCGGAATGCCTGGAGCCAGTGGTTATGGCGATGAAAGCGGTGGTTTAACTGGGACTCCTGCTGTTGGTGGGACTGCCATATCTGGCAATAATCTTCAAATAAGCAATAACGGAAATATCACTGCCGGGCAAGGTAGTAGTGGTGCCTGGTGGGCGGTATGGGGATCTTCTGCCGGCAACGGAGGGAATGGAGGCAAGGCCATATCCGGAAATAATATGGAGATAACAAATAATAATCACATTACAGGTGGCCAGGGGGGGGATGGTGCTCGCGGTGGCGAAGGTAGTGTCGAATTTACTACCGATCAGAATATTAATGGAAGTAGCGGTGGTAATGGTGGTATTGGGGGGACTGCTATATATGGTAATAATATTAAGATAAATAATACGGGAAATATAACTGGCGGACAGGGGGGCACTGGTGGTGAAGGTGGTAGAGGTGGTACAGATGAATATGAACACGCTGGTTCAACTACCCTTGGTACTGGTGGTACTGGTGGAATTGGAGGTACCGGTGGGATTGCCATATCTGGAAATAATATTGAAATAAATAATTATGGAAATATTATTGGCGGAAATGGCGGTACTGGTGGTGATGGAGGTAATCCCGGTGAAAGTTACGATACTGGAAATACTGGTGACGGAGGTGATGGTGGCAACGGAGGTAATGGTGGCACTGCTATATCCGGGAGTAATATTACGATAAATAATCATGGCGGAATTTTTCCTGGTAATGGAGGACAGGAAGGTAACGCTAACTTCTCCGGGGCTGGAGGGATATCTGGTAACAGAGGGCAAGATTGTGACACCGCAATATCTTTGAATGGTGGAACTAACTCGTTGAATCTCTACGCCGGTTCTACCATTCAAGGTGATATTATTTTGAATAGTGCTGTAAATAATGCTGATGGTAATTCTCTGTCCATTACAAATAAAGACTCCGCCAGCTCTGAGATAAAAGGCAATCTGAGTGCGGGTACAGGTACACATGTTTCCGTTTCGGGAGCTGATGTCACTTTTAGCGGAAGTTCGGTATTTGACACAGATTCATCGCTGAATATGAGCACAGGTTCCAGTCATTTAACTGCCAACAGTATTCAGTTCAATAACGGTGCAGTGCTTAATGTTGATACTGCCATGACAATATGGAAGCAAAATGAGTACGGCTTGTTGACGACCTCCGACGGCATAACAGGGCTCTCTGAAAATAATATTTATCAGCATAATAATCTACTGAGTGATGGTGCTGAAGACTATGTTTTAACATCACTTAGTGGTAATGGGCAGACAGTAAAAGAGGTCAGTTCTTCCCTGAAGTGGAATGACCCCTCAGGAAATGGATATGGCACGTTTGATCTGAGAAATGGCGCGGTGTTAGAGCTGAAGGTACGACTTGCAGATAACAATGCTGTTCAGTTATCTCATGGCTGGGATGGAAAAACGCTGACCAAAGCCGGCGAAGGAACACTGATTCTGTCCTCCCAAAACACTTACACGGGTGTAACAGACATCCGTGGCGGCAATGTCCGCATGAACAGCAACAGTGCTCTGGGACAGACCAGCGAGATTCGCCTGGCAGCTGACACCATGCTGGATATGAACGGTCACAGCCAGACCGCAGGTAAACTGAACAGCGCAGCAGGTTCCATACTGAACATTAATGGCGGTAATCTGACCCTCGCAGGTGGAGGCCTGTCTGCAGGTACCCTCATCGGCTCTGGCTCCCTGAACATCAGTGGTGGCGTGTTCGATATTACTGGTGCCACCCGCGCCCTGAATGCCACCACCACTATCGCAGAAAAGGCAATGGTGAAGGTGCTTAATACTGACGGACTGGGAGCAGGCTCGGTTAACACTGCCGGCACACTGATTCTGGGCAAGGCTGATGCACCTGTCATGCTTGCCAACAGCCAGGTCACCATCTCTCAGCAGGGGACACTCTCCGGCTCTGGTGGTGTCGCCGGGAACGTAACCAACAGCGGTACTCTTGACCTGAGAGCCGATGCTCCGGGTAATGTACTGACGATCGGGGGTAACTATACCGGTAATAATGGCATACTGCTCATGAACACCGCTCTGGGAAATGACAGCTCTGCAACAGACAAACTTGTAATCAGAGGCGATGCCTCCAGTCAGACACGTGTGATTATTATAAATGCAGGTGGTACCGGAGCACAGACACTAAACGGTATTGAGTTGATTCATGTCGACGGAAATGCTGACAGTGCTGAATTTATTCAGGCCGGGCGTATCGCTGCCGGGGCTTATGACTACACGCTGGGACGTGGTCAGGGAAGCAACCGTGATAACTGGTATCTGACCAGTGGTAAAAACACTCCGTTCCTGCTGCGCGCTCTGAAAGCAATGCAACCCCCTGCCCCTGAACCTGCTCCGGGTGGTCATGACAACGACCTGCGTCCGGAAGCTGGCTCCTACACAGCGAACATTGCTGCAGCAAACACCATGTTCGTATCCCGTCTTTATGAACGCCAGGGGCCGATGCATTACACTGATGTGATTACCGGTGAGCAGAAAGAAACCAGCATGTGGATGCACCATGAAGGGGGACACAACCGCTGGCGTGACGGTACAGGCCAACTGAAAACACAGGGTAACCGTTACGTCCTGCAGATGGGCGGTGACCTGGCTCAGTGGAGCCGGAACAGCTCTGACCGCTGGCATCTGGGGGTTATGGCTGGTTACGGTAATGACCATAACAATACAGATTCTGTACGTACCGGATACAGTTCAAAAGGCAGTGTGAAAGGATACAATACAGGTCTGTATGCCACCTGGTATGCTAATGATGAGACACATAGCGGGGCTTATCTGGATAGCTGGGCACAGTACAGTTGGTTCGATAACGATATGAAAGGTGACGGCCTGCCGGGGGAATCCTGGAAATCAAAAGGTCTGACAGCCTCACTGGAAACCGGTTATGCCTGGAAAGCCGGTGAGTTTACCGGTAGCCATGGCAGTCTGAACGAATGGTATGTCCAGCCTCAGGCTCAGGTTATCTGGATGGGCGTAAAAGCTGATGAGCACCGCGAACGCAATGGTACCCATGTTGAAAGCACCGGTGATGGCAACGTCCGTACCCGTCTGGGTGTGAAAACCTGGATTAAGGGGCACAACAGAATGAACGGCGGCAAATCCCATGAGTTCCGTCCGTTCGTTGAGGTGAACTGGCTGCACAACACCCGTGATTTTGGCATCCGCATGAACGGTGTGACGGTACATCAGGACGGCGCCAGCAATATCGGAGAAGTAAAAACCGGTGTTGAGGGACAGATAAATGACCATCTGAACCTGTGGGGCAATGTGGGTGTACAGATCGGTGACGAGGGATACAGCGACGCCTCTGCCATGCTGGGTGTGAAGTATACATTCTGAACCGGGTAGTTTAGTGGCCAGTTCTTTATCAGTCAGTGCATGAGAGAAACGGGATAACCTGTTCAATGACCGTTGGTTATGACTGCGACCAGAATGCACTGGCTGAACGAATAAATGAGATCCTGAAAAATGAGTTTTACTCTCGAGTCCTACAAACCTGACGTAGCCCCAGGAAATGGTAAAAAAATCCGTGGCAATTTATAACCATGAGCGACCACACCTGGCACTGAAATACAAAACGCCCGATGGAGTTCATCAGGCGTTTTACAGACAGAAAACTGTCAACTTAAAGCAGGTGATTATTTGGTCACATCAGCACCAAACCATTTTTCGGAAAGGGCTTGTAGGGTGCCGTCTTTTTGCATTTCTGCAATGGCATCGTTAACCGCTTTCAGCAGGTCTTCGTTACCTTTGCGCAGCGCCACACCTGACTCCTGGCGGGAGAAGGCTTCGCCGGTTACTGCCAGCGTATCATTGGTTTTTTTCACCAGATCCAGCGCAGCCAGACGATCAACCAGGATGGCATCAATACGACCTACACGCAGATCCTGATATTTGGTCGGATCATCATCATAGGTACGCACATCAACACCCTGAACATTCTGCCGCAGCCACTCTTCGTAGTTAGTCCCCAGACCAACGCCAACTTTTTTACCTTTCAAATCGTCGGCGGTTTTAATGGTGCCTTCATTGCCTTTTTTCACCAGCGCCTGAATACCGGAAATGGTGTACGGGGTAGAGAAATCGTATTTTTTCTTACGTTCATCAGAGATGGTGACCTGATTAATCACCACATCAATGCGCTTAGAATCCAGTGACGCCAGCATACCGTCCCACTTTGTCGGTTTTAATGCGGCTTCCACGCCCAGATGTTTTGCCAGTTGTTGCGCAAATTCCACTTCAAAACCGGTCAATTTACCGTCATCGCCCTGAAAGCTAAACGGCGGGTAAGTCCCTTCCAGTCCCACCAGCAAAGTGCCCCGCTCTTTCACTTTATTGAGCAGACCTTCATCGGCAAAACTTTTCACGCTCATACCCGCAACCAGCGCCACAGCCATAACCCCCATCAGCGCCTGACGTCCCAGATGTACTAATTTCATATTCACCCCGAATGTTGTTATGTTGGTTTGCAGTGTAGAGCCATTGTTCGAAGACACAAAAACAACTCTGCTACATCTTATTCTTATTTAATATATATCAGAAGCTGACAGGCTGGGGGATTTCTGCGTAAGGTCACCACGGGTTTGCATCTGGTAGCACTGGTACTTACGTAATGCGATGCGATAATTATTGGTGCTGGTGGTGGGCAGCCAGGGAGCCAGGTTTTCATCAAGAAAACCATCCTGAAGCAGGTCGGAGGAAATATCGTGTTCGCTTAAATAATTTCCCAAACGACGTAGGCGTACCACATATTCGCGCACGGTGCCGGGGCTCATTTCAGTATGATCAAAGAGAAACTGTTTAAAGCCGATAATATCAAAAAAATCACTCTGGGTTTTGCAATGTAAATCGCCGCAGAAACGGCATAATGCCGCCCATGATTTTTGTTCTTCATACCAGCCATTTTCATCAAGCAGTGTATCAAGGCGAGATATCGCGATTTTATTCACTATCTTGCCATCGCGAACGAGAGTAATGCGATCGAGTAATTTACGGCAATATGCGCAATGAGTCTGGCTATGTTTAAAGTCTTTAAGATAGCGACTCAATGGCCGCCTTTTCTGGTGCTGCACCATTATTAAGAACTCCTGGTATTCAAAATTAATGTGCGGCATTTACCTAAGTTATAACTTACCCAGTTTGGTGCGTAACCGTTTAATAGCCTGGCTATGTAACTGACTGACCCGAGATTCACCGACTTCCAGCACTGCGCCAATCTCTTTGAGATTAAGCTCTTCCTGGTAATAGAGCGTTAATACCAACTGTTCGCGCTCCGGTAACATTTCGATGGCTTCCATCACCCGCTGACGCAAATTACCGTCCAGTAATTGCTGTAATGGGTTATCCCGCTGATGATCGTCAGTAACCAGTTCAATGCTATCACCGTGCTCTTCGCGCCACTCATCATAAGAGAAAAGTTGGCTGTTATTCGTATCAAGCAACATTTGTCGATAGTCGGCGATTTCAATCCCTAAACGTTCTGCCACTTCAGTTTCTGTGGCATTGCGGCCAAGTTCCTGCTCCAGTTGCCCTATTGCCTGTGCCACTTCACGTGCATTGCGTCGCACGCTGCGCGGCACCCAGTCACGGCTGCGAAGTTCATCCAGCATAGCACCACGGATACGCTGCACTGCGTAAGTTGTAAATGCCGTTCCTTGCAGGGCATCATAACGTTCAACAGCATTAAGTAATCCAATGCCGCCTGCCTGTAGCAGATCGTCAAGTTCTACACTCGCGGGCAGTCGAACCTGCAGGCGCAATGCTTCGTGACGCACCAGCGGGATATAACGCTGCCACAGCGAATGTTTATCCATTACACCTTCAGCGGTATAGAGTGATTTCACGATAAACAGCCCTGCGTTATATAAATAATCGGCATAATTATCCGTTTCTGCAGGTTTTTTAATCGGACGATTAATGGGTGAAATAAGGGGTTATTTGGGGTAATCGGTAAATAACGAGCAGAATAACCCCGCCGGAGCGGGGTTAAGATAGCTGACAAGGTCCGCCTCATCTTGCCGGATGCGGCGTGAACGCCTTATTCGGCCTACGCGAATATGCAAATTTATTAATTGCGATTCACCTTGTAGGCAGATAAGCGCAGCGCATCAGGCAATTTGGCGTTTGCTGTCATTATATTACGACGATTAGCCCTGCAGCAGAGACAGAACTTGTTGCGGCACCTGGTTAGCTTTAGACAACACGGAGTTACCCGCCTGTTGGATGATCTGCGCTTTCGACATGTTAGACACTTCGGTCGCATAGTCGGCGTCCTGAATACGGGACTGCGCTTCAGACAGGTTGGTTGTGGTGTTGTTCAGGTTAGTGACCGCAGAATCCAGACGGTTTTGAACGGCACCGAGGGAGGAGCGGAATTTGTCGACAGAAGCAATCGCTTTGTCCAGCAGCGCCAGCGGATCAGCAGAAGAAGCCCCTGAGAACTGTGCGGTCGGAGTTGCTGTAGATAATTCAACAACAACCTTGTTCCCTGTGGCTGTTGCTGCAGTGTCGTCATCAAGCGCCGTTGCAACCGTTGTAGCGTAGTTTTTACCCTGGAATGTTACATATCCCGCAGCCGCGCCTTCAGAGTCAGCGGCAACTTTAATCAGTTGATCTTTCTGAGTAGCAGCAGTCGTTAGTCCATTATCGGTGTCTTTGTATTCGACATCGGCTTTATTCAACGTGACTTTACCGTTTGCATGGTTAATCGACGCGGAGTAGAAATCACTGCCGGATTGAACGACGAACTGTGCAGTGGCAGCCCCTTTCGCATCCAGTGTATTGTGTAACGTCAGGCTAGAAACATCGACTGTTTTACCTGTCGCAGTAGTCAGATCTTTCGCAACAGCAGTGAAATCAACACCAACGGGTTCCGTTCCTGCATCACCCGTAATTTGAGTAATAGAACTGCTAACATTCAGCGACTGACCCGAAACGGAGAAACCATTCAACCCTAATGTTGAAGAATCAATTTTCTGCAAATCGATAGAGATGGTCTGCCCATCATTCGCGCCAACCTGAATCTTCATCGAACCGTCTTTCGCCAGCACGTTCACGCCGTTGAACTGGGTCTGACCGGAAACGCGGTCAATCTCATCCAGACGGGATTTGATTTCGTCCTGAATAGAAGACAGGTCAGAATCAGAGTTAGTGCCGGTCGTCGCCTGAACGGTCAACTCACGCACACGTTGCAGGTTGTTGTTGATTTCAGACAGTGCGCCTTCTGCGGTCTGCGCCAGAGAAATACCATCGTTGGCGTTACGCGCGGCCTGAGTCAGACCTTTAATGTTAGAGGTGAAGCGGTTAGCAATCGCCTGACCTGCGGCGTCATCTTTCGCGCTGTTAATACGCAGACCAGAAGAGAGGCGCTCGATAGAAGTCGACAACGCAGACTGATTTTTGTTGATGTTGTTCTGAGTGATCAGCGAGAGGCTGTTGGTGTTAATGACTTGTGCCATAATTTTTATTCCTGTTTTTTAGCTCTACGGTTTAAGTATCGGGCTTCCACCCTTCGGCTTCGTCGCCGTCAACCCTGTTATCGTCTGGTCTCTCACAACCTTTAGAATTTTTTTCTAGCGGTCGAAATACTCCCCTTCCTCGTTGCTGTTCGTGTCATTAAGCCAAAAAATAAATCGTAAACTTTGCCCCGCTTACGCCGATAACCCCGGTATTCGTTCTACATGTCGCATGATTAAGGAATCAATATGGCTAGTATTTCAACGCTTGGGGTTGGGTCGGGGCTGGACTTAAGCAACATCCTCGACAGTCTGGAGGCGGCAGAAAAATCTACCCTGACGCCGATATCAAAACAGCAAAGCTCTTACACCGCGAAACTGAGCGCCTACGGGACGCTGAAAAGCGCACTGGAGAGTTTCCAGACCGCCAACACAGCACTGAATAAAGCCGATTTATTTACCGCCACCTCAACCACCAGCAGTTCATCGGCTTTCAGCGCCACTACCACGGGTAGCGCGATTGCCGGGAAATACACCATTAGCGTCAGCCAACTGGCGCAGGCTCAGACGCTGACCACCAAAAATAGTCAAAAAGACAGTAAAGCCGCCATCGCCACCAGCGATAGCGTACTGACCATCCAGCAAGGCGGCGGTAAAGATCCGGTCACGATTGATATCAGCGCGGCCAACTCGTCACTTTCCGGTATTCGCGATGCCATTAACAACGCCAAAGCTGGCGTCAGCGCCAGTATCATCAATGTGGGTAACGGCGAGTATCGTCTGTCCATCACCGCTAACGATACGGGCAGCGATAACGCGATGAAACTTAGCGTCAGCGGCGACAGCGCCCTGGAAAGTTTTATGGGTTACAACGGAACTTCAGGTGATAGCAGCAATGGCATGATTGAAAGCGTCACCGCGCAAAACGCCAAACTGACGGTCAATAACGTTGAGATTGAAAACAGCAGTAACACTATCAGTGACGCGCTGGAAGATATCACCCTCAACCTGAATGACGTCACCACCGGTAATCAGACACTGACCATCAGTAAAGACACATCCAAAGCTGAAAATGCGATTAAAGCGTGGGTGGATGCCTATAACACATTGCAGGATACGTTCAGCAGCTTAACCAAATACACCGCAGTCGATGCCGGCGCAGAAAGTCAGGACTCCAGCAATGGCGCATTACTCGGCGACTCCACACTGCGTACCATCCAGACGCAGCTTAAAACCTTGCTCGCCAATACCCACAGCAGTTCAAACTATAAAACGCTGGCACAGATTGGCATTACCAGCGATGCCAGTACCGGCAAGCTGGAAATCGCGACCGACAAGCTGCAAACGGCGCTGAAGAAAGATGCCGCTGGCGTCGGTGAAATGTTTATTGGTGACGGTAAAAGTACTGGAGTAACCACCGGCATTAGCAGCAACCTGACCAGTTGGCTCTCCTCCTCCGGGATAATCCAGGCCGCAAAAGATGGCGTCAGCAAAACGCTGAACAATTTGACTGATCAGTACAACGCAGCCAGTGAACGTATCGATACCTTAATGGCGCGCTATAAAGCCCAGTTCACCCAATTAGATGTGTTAATGAACTCGCTGAACTCCACCAGTAGCTATCTGACACAGCAGTTCGACACCTCAAATAGCAGCTCGAAATAATCTTCAGGAGAAACTATGTACAGCGCAAAAGGCACCCAGGCCTATGCCCAAATTGGCGTCGAAAGCGCCGTAATGAGCGCCAGCCAACAACAACTGGTCACCATGCTGTTTGACGGCGTGTTGAGCGCACTGGTAAGAGCGCGCCTGTTTATGCAGGACAACAATCAGGAAGGAAAAGGCGTCTCTTTGTCGAAAGCGATCAGCATTATTGATAACGGGCTGAGGATCGGTCTTGACGAAGAAAGCCAGGACGAATTAACCCAGAATTTGATAGCCCTGTATAGCTATATGATCAGGCGTTTGCTGCAAGCCAATTTACGCAACGATGTCTCCGCAGTTGAAGAAGTGGAAACGTTGATGCGTAACCTTGCCGATGCCTGGAAAGAGTCTTTACTCTCCCCTTCTTTGATTCAGGATCCTGTCTGATGAACCACGCACCGCACTTGTATTTTGCCTGGCAACAACTCGTCGAAAAAAGCCAACTCATGTTACGCCTGGCGACAGAAGGACGATGGGATGAACTCATCGCCAGCGAAATGGAATATGTCAATGCGGTGCAAAAGATCGCACACCTAACGGAAGAAACGGAACCCTCTGCCATGATACAGGAGCAACTCAGACCGCTGCTGCGCCTCGTTCTGGAAAACGAAAACAAAGTAAAACAGTTATTGCAGATTCGGATGGATGAACTGGCGAAACTGGTCGGTCAGTCATCAATGCAAAAATCTGTGTTAAGCGCCTACGGTGATCAGGGGGGCTACGTGCTGGCACCGCAGGAAAACCTCTTTTGAGTTCAGGCAACGCTTAAAGAGATGGTGGCTCGCGAATAATCCGATTACGGCTACGCTTCTAATGTTCCCCTTGAGTGGAGTCGAAGAATGCGTAATCCCACGCTGTTGCAATGTTTTCACTGGTATTACCCGGAAGGCGGCAAGCTCTGGCCTGAACTGGCCGAGCGCGCCGACGGTTTTAATGATATTGGTATCAATATGATCTGGCTGCCACCAGCCTATAAAGGCGCATCGGGCGGGTATTCGGTCGGCTACGACTCTTACGATTTATTTGATTTAGGCGAGTTTGATCAAAAAGGCAGCATCCCCACCAAATATGGCGATAAAGCACAACTGCTGGCCGCCATTGACGCACTCAAACGCAATGACATTGCGGTACTGCTGGACGTGGTTGTCAACCACAAAATGGGCGCAGATGAAAAAGAAGCCATTCGCGTACAGCGCGTCAATGCTGACGATCGCACGCAAATTGATGATGAAATCATTGAGTGCGAAGGCTGGACGCGTTACACCTTTCCTGCTCGCGCCGGGCAATACTCGCAGTTTATCTGGGATTTCAAATGTTTTAGCGGTATCGACCATATCGAAAACCCAAACGAAGACGGTATATTTAAAATCGTCAACGACTACACCGGCGAAGGCTGGAACGACCAGGTTGATGATGAGCTTGGTAATTTTGACTATCTGATGGGCGAAAATATCGACTTTCGTAACCATGCCGTTACGGAAGAGCTCAAATACTGGGCGCGCTGGGTGATGGAGCAAACGCAATGCGATGGTTTTCGTCTCGACGCAGTAAAACATATTCCGGCCTGGTTTTATAAAGAGTGGATCGAACACGTGCAGGAAGTCGCACCAAAGCCGCTATTTATTGTGGCGGAATACTGGTCGCGCGAAGTTGATAAGCTGCAAACGTATATTGATCAAGTTGAAGGCAAAACCATGCTGTTTGATGCGCCGCTACAGATGAAATTCCACGAAGCATCACGCATGGGGCGCGACTACGACATGACGCAGATATTCACCGGTACGCTGGTGGAAGCCGATCCTTTCCATGCTGTTACGCTGGTCGCCAATCACGACACCCAACCGTTACAAGCCCTCGAAGCGCCGGTTGAACCGTGGTTTAAACCGCTGGCTTATGCCCTTATTTTGCTGCGGGAAAATGGCGTCCCTTCCGTGTTCTACCCTGATTTGTACGGTGCCCATTACGAAGATGTCGGCGGTGACGGGCAAACTTATCCCATAGATATGCCGATAATCGAACAGCTTGATGAGTTGATTCTCGCCCGCCAGCGTTTCGCCCACGGTGTACAGACGTTATTTTTCGACCATCCGAACTGTATTGCGTTTAGTCGCAGCGGTACTGACGAATATCCTGGCTGCGTGGTGGTCATGTCAAACGGCGACGATGGCGAAAAAACCATTAATCTGGGAGAGAATTACGGCAATAAAACCTGGCGCGACTTTCTGGGTAATCGACAAGAGAGCGTAGTAACCGATGAAAATGGCGAAGCGACCTTCTTTTGCAACGGCGGTAGCGTCAGTGTGTGGGTTATCGAAGAGGTGATTTAAATTCATCCCCGGTGGCAAGCCGGGGAGATTTCATTACGGCAGTGGCGTCGGCAACGGCGCTTTTTCCAGTACGGCAGCACATTCAGCCGTCGGACGATTCACGCGTTCCATCGTCATGCCGTCATATTCGATAGTGTTACCATCACGTTCAATTTCATATAGCTCACGTTTGACAGTAACGTTAGTGAGATCATCCGATATCAGCGTCAACTTACCCGGTAAAGCAATCACCCGCTGCCACTGACGACAATCCAGCGTATCCCCCTCTTTAGTAACAATCAGGCTACCTATCGCTTCAGGGCTGACCAGAGCACGCTGCGGCCCTTTGGTCTGCCAGTAACCCGCCAGCCAGTCTGGCGCGGGCGCTTTCACAACATTGTTATAATTTTCAACTTCGGCACAGCCAGCCAGCAGCATAAGTGCGCCTGCAATTGCGAGTTTTTTCATCATTCATCCTGCATGAGAAGAAAAGAGGATTGTGGCATTAATGCCTTGATGCTGCCAGCCTTTCCAGGCCCAAGGTGAAATTTGATCTAACCATTATTTTTGTGAATTATTACCACGCAAATAAATTCTCCTGGTGTATGATTCGCGACTCTTGTTTAAACCTTCTGAGTTCAGAGGCTACATACATGTCATGGCAGCAATTCAAGCAAGCCTGGTTGATTAAATTCTGGGCCCCCATCCCCGCAGTCATCGCGGCGGGTATTCTCTCCACTTATTATTTTGGCATCACCGGCACCTTTTGGGCAGTGACGGGTGAATTTACCCGCTGGGGCGGTCAGCTCCTGCAACTGTTTGGCGTCCATGCTGAGGAGTGGGGTTATTTTAAAATAATCCATCTGGAAGGATCGCCATTAACCCGCATCGACGGGATGATGATTTTGGGTATGTTTGGCGGCTGTTTTGCCGCTGCTCTGTGGGCCAACAACGTTAAATTACGTATGCCGCGCAGCCGTATCCGCATTATGCAGGCCATTATTGGCGGCATTATCGCCGGTTTCGGCGCGCGTCTGGCGATGGGCTGTAACCTGGCCGCGTTCTTCACCGGTATTCCGCAATTCTCGCTGCACGCCTGGTTCTTTGCCATCGCCACCGCCATCGGTTCATGGTTTGGTGCGCGCTTTACCCTACTGCCGATGTTCCGCATCCCGGTAAAAATGCAGAAAGTCTCTGCCGCATCACCGCTAACACAAAAACCGGATCAGGCACGGCGTCGCTTCCGCCTCGGTATGCTGGTATTTTTCGGAATGCTGGGCTGGGCGCTGCTGACAGCAATGAACCAACCGAAGCTGGGGCTGGCGATGCTGTTTGGCGTCGGCTTTGGCTTACTGATTGAACGCGCGCAAATCTGTTTTACCTCGGCGTTCCGCGATATGTGGATCACCGGACGAACCCATATGGCGAAAGCGATCATTATCGGTATGGCGGTGAGTGCCATCGGTATTTTCAGTTATGTACAGTTAGGCGTAGAACCGAAAATCATGTGGGCGGGTCCGAACGCTGTCATTGGTGGGTTACTGTTTGGTTTTGGTATTGTTCTGGCAGGCGGCTGTGAAACTGGCTGGATGTACCGCGCGGTGGAAGGCCAGGTGCACTACTGGTGGGTTGGACTGGGCAACATTATCGGCTCGACGATTCTGGCTTATTACTGGGATGATTTCGCCCCGGCGCTGGCAACCGACTGGGACAAAATCAACCTGCTGAAAACCTTTGGCCCAATGGGCGGCCTGCTGGTGACATATTTACTGCTGTTCGCTGCGTTAATGTTGGTTATCGGCTGGGAGAAACGCTTCTTCCGCCGTGCGGCGCCGCAAACTGCTAAGGAGATCGCATGAAAAATATCGTTCCTGATTACCGTCTTGATATGGTGGGCGAACCCTGCCCTTATCCGGCGGTCGCTACTCTTGAGGCGATGCCGCAGTTAAAGAAAGGTGAGATCCTCGAAGTGGTCAGCGATTGCCCGCAGTCAATTAACAATATTCCGCTGGATGCACGTAATCACGGCTATACCGTACTGGATATCCAGCAAGATGGGCCGACCATTCGTTATTTGATTCAAAAGTAATCTTTTCTCCCGCTGTTTCAGGCAGCGGGAGTGTCTATAGTACGCGATATATCAGACAAATATTCTCAAGGATTTATGGCAATCCTGAAATGAATTAGTGATGAAGCATCTCATCCACAATTTCTTTCGTCTGTAACTGATAAGGATAATAAGTTGGCCAGTTGTCCATCTCTTCAAGTAATTGCTGTTGTGACGTATTCCCCATAAATATATGGAAATGAGAGGATTTTCGGGGGGCAATTATATGATCGCTAAACTGCACAAACTTAGGTGCTTTACTGGCTGGTTCCTGGCACTCAAACAGATAACGAACCCCTTTCTTTCCTGATTTATATGTCAATATCTTAAATCCACTATAATTATATTTACAGGAAGTCACCTCCTCTCCTCTGTGGAACTCCATAACACCATTTTCGATACCGATTGTGTCAATATCCGTCGCATATCCTTGCTGATAGTAGGACTTAATATCCGCAAATGATTTACCCGGATCTTTTTCTGCTTTCATTTTAAAAACAGGATCAAGGTCACCACTTTGAAGCAAGGGATATATCGATTGCCAAACACCATCCCAGTCAGTAAGTTTTCTATCTTTCACGTTATTATCATCAAAAATACCCTCTGCTGCTTTTTGTTCTATTTCTGTCAGTGGTGCCCCATGTGAATGATGCCCATGAGCAAGTGCATAGTTGCCAGTCAATAGTAACCCCAGCGCAAAAGCCAATTTATTAACAACCATCATCCAGCTTATCCTCCCGCTTCAACATTCGCCAAATGTTATAACATAACATTTGGCGAATGCAATACTGAAGAACGAATAGCAAAACCTAACCAGACACACGCATCATAACCCTATATTTAGTACGTCTTTATCACCAGCATTAAGTCATCGGATCTGATTGAAGGAATAACACCAATCATGCAAACTACAAACTCTCACAACTAACAAGAGATTATTCCCCCTGATGGATCAGGTTGCTATTTTCCAAAAGATGTTTGAGCAAGTGAGAACGGAGCTAAACTTTTCCTGGTTTTACACAGAGTTAAAACGTCATCATATTGCGCATTACATTTACTATCTTGCTACAGATAACATTAGGATCGTCACACACGATGACAAGGTGTTGTTAATAAGAGGAAGCAGAAACCTATTAAAAGTCAGTGCCACTAAGAACCCTGAGCAAGTAATAAAAGCAGCCCGGACTCACATTTCCAGAAAGTCTACTTTTCGGGAATATTGTATAACGCTCGCGAATGCGGGTGTCTTCCGGTGGGTTACTGACGTTAATGATAATAAACGTCGTTACTATTCTATCGATAATACACTCTTATATATTGAAGATGTTGAGAACAATAAACCCTTAATTTAGATGTATTAGCTCATCGCAGATCTGACAGTTATCCGTTATTTGTACAGGTATCTGTCAGATTATCTCTTCCCTGACACCACTCACGCTCCATAGCAACGTTCAGGCGGGAGGCTCATGGAAAACACCTGGCAAAAATTGTTATATTATAACAACAATAGTTTTACCATGACTGAGGAGAACACACATGAAAATCAATGGTGTAAGTAAAGCCATTTTTCTTTTTGCACTGCTAACCTCAACGGCCTCTGCCGCTGGCAAGGACGTTAATGTTGAGTTCAGGAAGGGTCATAGTAGTGCGCAGTACTCAGGAGAGATAAAGGGATACGATTACGACACATATAACTTCTATGCCAAAAAAGGCCAGAAGGTGCACGTCAGTATCTCCAATGAGGGTGCTGATATTGTCCTCTTTGGGCCCGGAATCAGCGATTCGGTTGATCTCTCCAGATACTCTCCCGAACTTGATGACAATGGTCAGTACATCCTTCCCGCTTCCGGTAAATATGAGCTAAGAGTGCTTCAAACCCGCAATGACGCTCGTAAAAACAAGGCTAAAAAATACAGCGTCAACATACAGATTAAGTAAACAGAGACCGACGGGGCTATCCCCGTCATTACTTTCCTGTACCTGAAAATGACTGTCAGTAACAGACAGGAGCTGGCTGTGACACGGTTTCCCCACATCACACCTACTGGCGCGAGCGACAAACCCACGCCCTGTTTACGCGTTAAATACTTGCTGCTTTAACCGTCTGAATGGCGTGGGGATATATCGGTAAGTGTTACCTAAAAATACGATTAATTTTATGGTTTAAACCTTTTTTAGTTATTAGTAAGATACATGCGCTTCCAAAAAAGCTGGGAAATTCAACAACTCTTGGAAAATTTTTGGCCTTGTCCCGCGGCTCCAATCCGACAGCCGCGTTTCTTTTCACTGTTTAATCCATCGCTAACTTACAAACTTTACCTTCAGGCTTTCAAACGCGGAATACAAAAGATCGGCTGCACGGGAGAAAAGAGTCTGGATTGTATCCAGTGCAAAGCGTTGTGGATGGCAGAAAACAATCAGGAGCAGGTATCTATTTTAAATAAGAAATTGAGTGAGTTTGCCCCATCCATGCCCCACGCTGTGGGATCGGATGTCATTAAACATGCATAGTCAACAGGTTATAAAACCTACACCTGCATGGACATCACTTCCTGGTACGCTGCCACCAGCTTATTACGCACCTGAATCCCCATTTGCATCGAAACCGACGCTTTTTGCATATCGGCCATCACATCGTTTAGCGCCACGCCGGGTTCGCCGAGGGTGAATTTTTCTGCCTGCGTGCGGGCGGCGGTTTGCGTATCGCTTATGCGATCGAGAGCGGCATGAAGCTGTCCGGCAAAACTGATAGTGGATTGCGACAGCGGCTCCTGGGCACGCGCACTCATTGCCGTGGCCTGTAACTGGCTGATAACCCCTTCGATCCCTTGTATAGCTGACATACTCATCTCCCAAATAGTTTCTGGTAGCAGAGCCTATCAGCAAGTCAATAAGATAAAGGCGTTAAATAACGATAAAAAAACGGGTTAATTGGCGCATAGAAAAAAATAAAACCACAAATAATGAGGCCGTTAATTTTTCGAGTGTGCTGACCCGGGAGTGCGTCTTGTTCCACTTTGCCAATACCGCCGTCTATCATCTGCCGCGAGGTGCGCGATGAATACGACCGCAGCCCAGACAAAATCTCTTGAGTGGCTCAATCGCCTACGCGCGAATCCGAGAATCCCCCTGATTGTTGCTGGTTCCGCTGCGGTGGCAGTGATAGTCGCGTTAATTCTGTGGGCAAAAGCCCCTGATTACCGCACGTTATTCAGCAATCTTTCCGATCAGGATGGCGGCGCAATCGTCACCCAACTGACGCAAATGAACATTCCTTACCGCTTCAGCGAAGCCAGCGGCGCGATTGAAGTTCCGGCCGATAAAGTTCACGAGTTGCGTCTGCGTCTGGCGCAGCAAGGCTTGCCTAAAGGCGGTGCTGTTGGGTTTGAGCTGCTCGATCAGGAAAAATTTGGCATCAGCCAGTTCAGCGAACAGGTGAATTATCAGCGGGCGCTGGAAGGCGAGCTTTCCCGTACCATCGAAACTATCGGCCCGGTAAAAGGAGCGCGCGTGCATCTGGCGATGCCAAAGCCCTCTTTATTTGTTCGTGAACAAAAATCTCCTTCGGCATCAGTGACGGTAAATTTGTTGCCAGGCCGCGCGCTGGATGAAGGGCAAATTAGCGCCATTGTACATCTGGTTTCCAGCGCGGTTGCTGGTCTGCCTCCGGGAAATGTCACGTTGGTGGATCAGAGTGGACATCTGTTAACCCAGTCCAACACCAGCGGACGCGATCTTAATGACGTCCAGTTGAAATATGCCAGCGATGTCGAAGGACGCATTCAGCGGCGTATTGAAGCGATTCTGTCGCCTGTTGTCGGCAACGGCAATATTCACGCCCAGGTAACGGCACAGCTGGACTTCGCCAGTAAAGAGCAAACAGAAGAACAGTATCGCCCTAACGGCAACCAATCACAGGCGGCGCTCCGCTCACGCCAGCTTAATGAGAGCGAGCAAAGCGGTTCCGGTTATCCGGGCGGCGTACCGGGTGCGTTGTCGAATCAACCAGCGCCTGCGAATAACGCACCAATCAGTACGCCTCCGGCAAATCAAAATAATCGCCAGCAGCAGGCGAGCACCACCAGCAATAGTGGGCCGCGTAGCACGCAGCGTAATGAAACCAGTAACTACGAAGTCGATCGCACCATTCGTCATACCAAGATGAACGTGGGCGATGTGCAGCGTCTGTCTGTCGCGGTAGTGGTGAATTACAAAACGTTGCCAGATGGCAAACCGTTGCCTCTCAGCACCGAACAGATGAAGCAGATTGAAGATCTGACCCGCGAAGCGATGGGCTTTTCGGAAAAACGCGGCGACTCGCTCAATGTCGTCAACTCGCCATTCAATAGCACTGACGAAAGCGGTGGAGAACTGCCGTTCTGGCAACAGCAAGCGTTTATCGATCAGTTGCTGGCTGCCGGGCGCTGGTTGCTGGTGCTGCTGGTGGCGTGGCTGCTGTGGCGTAAAGTGGTACGCCCGCAGCTAACACGTCGCGCCGAGGCGGTGAAAGCTGTGCAGCAACAGGCACAGACCCGCGAGGACGTGGAAGATGCGGTGGAAGTTCGCCTGAGCAAAGATGAACAACTGCAGCAACGCCGGGCTAACCAACGTCTGGGGGCAGAGGTAATGAGCCAGCGTATCCGTGACATGTCTGATAACGATCCGCGCGTGGTGGCGCTGGTCATTCGCCAGTGGATAAATAACGACCATGAGTAACCTGACAGGCACCGAAAAGAGCGTCATCCTGCTAATGACCATTGGCGAAGACCGGGCGGCTGAGGTATTCAAACACCTCTCCCAGCGCGAAGTGCAAACCCTGAGTGCGGCGATGGCGAACATCACGCAGATCTCCAACAAGCAGTTAACTGAAGTGCTGGCAGAGTTTGAGCAAGAAGCTGAACAGTTTGCGGCACTGAATATCAACGCCAACGATTATCTGCGTTCGGTGCTGGTCAAAGCCCTTGGTGAAGAGCGTGCCGCCAGCCTGCTGGAAGATATTCTCGAAACCCGCGATACCGCCAGCGGCATCGAAACGCTCAACTTTATGGAACCGCAGAGCGCCGCCGATCTGATTCGTGATGAGCATCCGCAGATTATCGCCACCATTCTGGTGCATCTGAAGCGCGCGCAGGCCGCCGATATTCTGGCGTTGTTCGATGAACGCCTGCGCCACGACGTGATGTTGCGTATCGCCACCTTTGGCGGCGTACAGCCTGCCGCGCTGGCGGAACTGACCGAAGTACTCAATGGCCTTCTCGACGGTCAGAATCTCAAACGCAGCAAAATGGGCGGCGTGAGAACGGCGGCCGAAATTATCAACCTGATGAAAACCCAGCAGGAAGAAGCCGTTATTACCGCCGTGCGTGAATTTGACGGCGAGCTGGCGCAGAAAATCATCGACGAGATGTTCCTGTTCGAAAATCTGGTGGATGTCGACGATCGCAGCATCCAGCGCCTGTTGCAGGAAGTGGATTCCGAATCGCTGCTGATCGCCCTGAAAGGTGCCGAGCAGCCACTGCGCGAGAAATTCCTGCGCAATATGTCGCAGCGTGCCGCCGATATTCTGCGCGACGATCTCGCCAACCGTGGTCCGGTGCGTCTGTCGCAGGTCGAGAACGAGCAGAAGGCGATTCTGCTGATTGTGCGCCGTCTTGCCGAAACCGGCGAGATGGTGATTGGCAGCGGCGAGGATACCTATGTCTGATAATCTGCCGTGGAAAACCTGGACACCGGACGATCTCGCGCCGCCGCAGGCGGAGTTTGTGCCCATGGTCGAGCCAGAAGAGATCACCCCTGAAGAGGCCGAACCCAGCCTTGAGCAGCAACTGGCGCAACTGCAAATGCAGGCCCACGAGCAAGGTTATCAGGCGGGGATTGCCGAAGGTCGCCAGCAAGGTCACGAACAAGGCTATCAGGAAGGTCTGGCCCAGGGGCTGGAACAAGGTCTGGCAGAGGCGAAGTCTCAACAAGCGCCAATTCATGCCCGGATGCAGCAACTGGTCAGCGAATTTCAAACTACCCTTGATGCGCTTGATAGTGTGATTGCTTCGCGCCTGATGCAGATGGCGCTGGAGGCAGCACGTCAGGTGATCGGTCAGACGCCAACGGTGGACAATGCGGCGTTGATTAAGCAGATCCAGCAGTTGTTACAGCAAGAACCGTTATTCAGCGGCAAACCGCAGCTGCGCGTGCACCCTGACGATCTGCAACGTATTGATGAAATGCTCGGCGCAACCTTAAGTTTGCATGGCTGGCGGTTGCGGGGCGATCCGACACTCCATCCCGGCGGCTGTAAAGTCTCCGCCGATGAAGGCGATCTCGACGCCAGTGTCGCCACTCGCTGGCAAGAACTCTGCCGTCTGGCAGCGCCGGGAGTAGTGTAATGACCACGCGCCTGACACGCTGGCTAACCACACTGGACAACTTTGAAGCCAAAATGGCGCAGTTACCTGCGGTGCGTCGCTACGGGCGATTAACCCGCGCCACCGGGCTGGTACTGGAAGCTACCGGATTGCAATTGCCGCTCGGCGCAACCTGTGTGATTGAACGCCAGAACGGCACTGAAACTCACGAAGTAGAAAGCGAAGTGGTTGGCTTTAACGGTCAACGGCTGTTTTTAATGCCTCTGGAGGAAGTGGAAGGCGTACTACCTGGCGCGCGCGTTTATGCCAAAAATATCTCCGGCGACGGCCTGCAAAGCGGCAAGCAGTTACCGCTAGGTCCGGCGTTGTTAGGTCGGGTTCTGGACGGCAGCGGTAAACCGCTCGATGGCCTGCCCTCCCCCGATACGACCGAAACCGGTGCGCTGATTACCCCGCCATTTAACCCATTGCAACGCACGCCAATTGAACATGTGCTGGACACGGGCGTGCGTCCAATCAATGCCTTGCTTACCGTCGGGCGCGGGCAGCGCATGGGACTTTTTGCCGGTTCCGGCGTCGGTAAAAGTGTGCTGCTGGGAATGATGGCGCGTTACACCCGCGCCGATGTGATTGTCGTGGGTTTGATTGGCGAGCGTGGGCGCGAAGTAAAAGATTTTATTGAGAACATCCTCGGTGCTGACGGACGTGCTCGTTCGGTGGTGATCGCCGCACCGGCAGATGTTTCTCCGCTCCTGCGAATGCAGGGTGCCGCCTATGCCACGCGTATTGCCGAGGATTTTCGCGATCGTGGTCAGCATGTGTTGCTGATTATGGATTCCCTCACCCGCTACGCGATGGCCCAGCGTGAGATTGCGCTGGCGATTGGCGAACCGCCAGCCACCAAAGGTTATCCACCGTCGGTGTTTGCCAAATTGCCGGCACTGGTCGAGCGTGCCGGAAACGGCATTAGCGGCGGCGGTTCGATTACCGCGTTTTATACCGTGCTCACCGAAGGCGATGACCAGCAGGACCCGATTGCTGACTCCGCGCGGGCAATCCTCGACGGTCACATTGTGCTGTCTCGCCGTCTTGCGGAAGCCGGGCACTATCCGGCTATCGATATTGAAGCGTCGATCAGCCGTGCAATGACGGCGTTGATCAGCGAGCAACATTATGCGCGAGTGCGCACATTCAAACAGCTGTTGTCGAGTTTTCAGCGTAATCGCGATCTGGTCAGCGTCGGCGCTTACGCCAAAGGCAGCGATCCAATGCTCGATAAAGCCATCGCCCTGTGGCCGCAGCTGGAGGGCTATTTGCAACAAGGCATTTTTGAACGCGCGGACTGGGAAGACTCTCTCCAGGGGCTGGAACGTATTTTTCCGACAGTGTGACTAAGCAGGAGATAACAGCAGATGGCAGAACATGGCGCACTGGCGACCCTGAAAGATCTGGCAGAAAAAGAGGTGGATAACGCCGCACGTCTGTTGGGTGAAATGCGTCGCGGATGTCAGCAGGCAGAAGAACAACTCAAAATGCTGATCGATTATCAGAATGAATATCGAAATAACCTCAATAGCGATATGAGTGCCGGGATGACCAGCAACCGCTGGATCAACTATCAGCAGTTTATTCAGACGCTGGAAAAAGCCATTACCCAGCATCATCAGCAACTTACGCAGTGGACACAAAAAGTTGATGTTGCCCTGAATAACTGGCGGGAGAAAAAACAACGTTTGCAGGCCTGGCAGACACTGCAGGAACGACAATCCACGGCGGCGCTGCTGGCAGAAAACCGCCTCGATCAGAAAAAGATGGATGAGTTCGCCCAGCGCGCCGCCATGAGGAAACCAGAATGATTCGCTTAGCGCCCTTGATTACCGCTGACGTTGACACCTCCGCACTGCCCGGCGGCAAAGCCAGTGATGCCGCACAAGATTTTCTCGCGTTGTTGAGCGGGGCGTTAGCAGACGCTACAACAACCGACAAAGCTGCGATCCGGTTGCAGGTGGCGACAGATAAGTCCGCGACAAAAGGCGAGTCGCTGGTCAGCGATATTCTGACCGACGCGCAACAACCGGATTTACTGATCCCTGCGAATGAAACACTGCCAGTCATCAACGACGAACAATCCACATCAACACCGTTAACCACCGCTCAGGCCATTACGCTGGCAGCGGGGTCAGACAAAAACGCAGTAAAAGACGAAAAAGCGGATGATCTGAATGAAGATGTTACCGCCAGCCTGAGTGCCCTTTTTGCGATGTTGCCAGGTTTTGACAATACGCCCAAAGTGACTGATACGCCGTCAACAGTGTTATCGACAGAGAAGCCAACGCCCTTCACAAAACTGACTCCTGCGCAACTCACCACAGCGCAGCCTGACGACGCCCCTGGCGCCCCAGCTCAGCCATTAACACCGCTGATTGCTGAAGCCCAGAGTAAAGCGGAAGTCATCAGCACGCCTTCGCCGGTGACCGCTGCCGTCAGTCCGCTAATCACTTCGCACCAGACGCAGCCACAGCCCACCGTCGCAGCGCCTGTTTTGAGTGCACCGCTGGGTTCTCACGAATGGCAACAATCCTTAAGTCAGCATATTTCGCTGTTTACCCGCCAGGGGCAACAAAGTGCCGAGCTGCGTTTGCATCCGCAGGATTTAGGCGAAGTGCAAATCTCCCTTAAGGTGGATGACAACCACGCGCAAATCCAGATGGTTTCACCGCATCAGCACGTTCGCGCCGCACTGGAAGCTGCTCTGCCAGTACTGCGAACACAACTGGCTGAAAGCGGTATTCAGTTGGGGCAGAGCAATATCAGCGGCGAGAGTTTTAACGGTCAGCAGCAGGCCGCCTCCCAGCAACAGCAAAACCCGCGCACAGCAAACCATGAACACCTGGCTGTCGAAGATGACGATGTCCTGCCGGTTCCCGCCTCTTTACAAGGGCGTGCAACAGGCAATAGCGGCGTTGATATTTTCGCCTAACGTCAGAGGTGGCACCGTAATCCACGTCTTTTCCCCGCTTTGCCGCGCTTAAGACACGGGATAATTAGCCGATAAGCAGTAGCGACACAGGAAGACCGCAACACATGACTGATTACGCGATAAGCAAGAAAAGCAAGCGATCGCTTTGGCTCCCGATCCTGGTATTCATTACTCTCGCGGCCTGTGCCAGCGCGGGTTACAGCTACTGGCATTCACGTCAGGCTGCTACTGACGACAAAGCACAGCAACGCGTCGTGCTCTCACCTGTCTTCTATGCGCTGGACACTTTTACGGTCAATCTTGGCGATGCGGATCGCGTGCTTTATATCGGCATAACGCTGCGGCTGAAAGATGAAGCCACCCGTTCGCGCCTGAGCGAGTATTTGCCGGAAGTCCGCAGTCGCTTGCTGTTACTGTTTTCGCGCCAGGATGCCGCCGTGCTGGCAACTGAAGAAGGCAAGCAAAATTTGATTGCCGCAATTAAAGCCACACTCTCCACCCCGCTTGTTGCCGGGCAACCGAAACAGGATGTCACCGACGTGCTGTATACCGCTTTTATTCTGCGATAACGACATGGGCGATAGTATTCTTTCTCAAGCTGAAATTGATGCGCTGTTGAATGGTGACAGCGAGGTCAAAGACGAACCGACAACCAGTGCTGGCGGCGAAAGTGACATTCGTCCGTACGACCCCAATACCCAACGTCGGGTTGTGCGCGAACGTTTGCAGGCGCTGGAAATCATTAATGAACGTTTTGCCCGCCATTTCCGCATGGGGCTGTTCAACCTGCTGCGCCGTAGCCCGGACATTACCGTCGGGGCGATCCGCATACAGCCGTATCATGAATTTGCCCGCAATCTGCCGGTGCCAACCAACCTGAACCTTATCCACCTGAAACCGCTGCGCGGCACCGGGCTGGTGGTGTTCTCGCCAAGTCTGGTGTTTATCGCCGTGGATAACCTGTTTGGCGGTGATGGTCGCTTCCCGACCAAAGTAGAAGGTCGTGAGTTTACGCATACCGAACAGCGCGTCATCAATCGCATGTTGAAGCTGGCGCTTGAAGGCTATAGCGACGCCTGGAAGGCGATTAATCCGCTGGAAGTGGAGTACGTGCGTTCGGAAATGCAGGTGAAATTTACCAATATCACCACCTCACCGAACGACATTGTGGTTAACACGCCTTTTCATGTCGAGATTGGCAACCTGACCGGCGAATTTAATATCTGCCTGCCATTCAGCATGATCGAGCCGCTACGGGAATTGTTGGTTAACCCGCCGCTGGAAAACTCGCGTAATGAAGATCAGAACTGGCGCGATAACCTGGTGCGTCAGGTGCAGCACTCACAGCTGGAACTGGTCGCCAACTTTGCCGATATATCGCTGCGCCTGTCGCAGATTTTGAAACTGAAACCCGGCGATGTCCTGCCGATAGAAAAACCCGATCGCATCATTGCCCATGTTGACGGCGTTCCGGTACTGACCAGCCAGTACGGCACCATCAACAGTCAGTATGCGTTACGGATAGAACATTTGATTAACCCGATTTTGAATTCTCTGAACGAGGAACAGCCCAAATGAGTGACTTAAATAATCCGGCCGATGACAACAACGGCGCAATGGACGATCTGTGGGCTGAAGCGTTGAGCGAACAAAAATCAACAAGCGGCAAAAGCGCGGCTGAAGCCGTGTTCCAGCAGCTTGGCGGCGGCGACGTCAGTGGAACATTGCAGGATATCGACCTGATTATGGATATTCCGGTTAAGCTGACCGTCGAGCTGGGTCGCACACGTATGACCATCAAAGAGCTGTTGCGTCTGACGCAAGGGTCAGTCGTGGCGCTGGACGGTCTGGCGGGCGAACCGTTGGATATTCTGATCAACGGCTATTTAATCGCCCAGGGCGAAGTGGTGGTGGTTGCCGATAAATATGGCGTGCGGATCACCGATATCATTACCCCGTCTGAGCGAATGCGCCGCCTGAGCCGTTAGTGATGAATAACCACGCCACTGTGCAATCTTCCGCGCCGGTTTCCACCGCACCGCTACTTCAGGTGAGCGGCGCACTAATCGCCATTATTGTCCTGATCCTCGCCGCTGCCTGGCTGGTAAAACGGCTGGGATTTGCCCCTAAACGCACAGGCGTTAACGGTCTGAAAATTAGCGCCAGCGCCTCGCTGGGCGCGCGTGAACGGGTCGTGGTGGTCGATGTGGACGATGCACGGCTGGTACTCGGCGTTACCGCAGGGCAAATCAATTTGCTGCATAAACTTCCCCCTTCTGCGCCAACGGAAGAGATACCACAGGCCGATTTTCAGTCGGTCATGAAAAACTTGCTCAAGCGTAGCGGGAGATCCTGATGCGTCATTTGTTGTCTGTCGCACCGGTCCTTCTCTGGCTGGTTACGCCCCTCACGTTCGCGCAACTGCCTGGTATCACCAGCCAGCCGCTACCTGGCGGAGGACAAAGCTGGTCGCTCCCGGTGCAGACACTGGTGTTCATCACCTCGTTGACGTTTATTCCGGCGATTTTACTGATGATGACCAGCTTCACCCGCATCATCATTGTTTTTGGTTTATTACGTAACGCGCTGGGAACCCCCTCCGCGCCGCCCAACCAGGTATTGCTGGGGCTGGCGCTGTTTTTGACCTTTTTTATTATGTCTCCGGTGATCGACAAAATTTATGTCGATGCATACCAGCCATTCAGCGAAGAAAAAATCTCCATGCAGGAGACGCTGGAAAAAGGAGCGCAGCCGCTGCGTGAATTTATGCTGCGTCAGACCCGCGAGGCGGATTTAGGGTTGTTTGCCAGACTGGCGAATACTGGCCCGTTGCAGGGACCGGAGGCTGTGCCGATGCGCATTTTGCTCCCGGCCTACGTGACCAGCGAGCTGAAAACCGCATTCCAGATAGGCTTCACGATTTTCATTCCTTTTTTGATTATCGACCTGGTGATTGCCAGCGTTTTGATGGCGTTGGGGATGATGATGGTGCCTCCAGCCACCATTGCGCTGCCCTTTAAACTTATGCTGTTTGTGCTGGTGGATGGCTGGCAATTACTTGTCGGTTCGCTGGCGCAAAGCTTTTACAGCTAGAGAGGCAAAATGACACCCGAATCGGTCATGATGATGGGGACAGAAGCGATGAAAGTCGCGCTGGCGCTGGCTGCCCCGCTGCTGCTGGTGGCGCTGGTCACTGGCCTTATCATCAGCATTTTGCAGGCTGCCACGCAGATTAACGAAATGACGTTGTCGTTTATTCCGAAAATCATCGCCGTATTTATCGCCATTATTATTGCCGGACCGTGGATGCTCAATCTGTTGCTGGATTACGTCCGCACCTTGTTCACTAACCTGCCGTATATCATCGGGTAGCCGTGCTATGTTGCAGGTGACGAGCGATCAATGGCTTTCCTGGCTAAGTCTGTACTTCTGGCCGTTACTGCGCGTGCTGGCGCTCATTTCTACCGCGCCCATTTTGAGTGAACGCAGCGTGCCGAAACGGGTGAAACTGGGTCTCGCAATGATGATCACGTTCGCCATAGCTCCGGCATTACCTGCCAACGATGTTCCCATTTTTTCGTTTTATGCCCTCTGGCTGGCAATGCAGCAGATCCTGATTGGCATTGCGCTTGGCTTTACCATGCAATTTGCTTTCGCCGCTGTACGAACCGCAGGCGAAATTATCGGTCTGCAAATGGGGCTGTCATTTGCGACGTTTGTGGATCCTGGTAGCCATCTCAATATGCCCGTCTTAGCACGCATCATGGATATGCTGGCGCTACTGCTGTTCCTGACATTTAACGGTCATTTATGGTTGATTTCGCTGCTGGTCGATACCTTTCACACCCTGCCGATTGGCGGTGAACCGCTTAACAGCAATGTGTTTCTGGCACTCACCAAAGCGGGAAGTTTGATTTTCCTCAACGGATTTATGCTCGCATTACCGCTTATTACCCTGCTGCTGACGCTGAATCTGGCGCTGGGATTACTTAATCGTATGGCTCCGCAATTATCAATATTCGTTATCGGTTTTCCATTAACTCTGACAGTCGGCATTTCATTAATGGCAGCATTAATGCCGCTAATTGCTCCATTTTGCGAACATTTATTTAGTGAAATTTTTAATTTACTGGCAGATATTATTAGCGAATTTCCAGCAATATGATTCCGTAATGTTTATCGTGTTATCCTAAGGATTATCTGAAAAATAAAATCAGACAACATCTTCCAGGATACTCCTGTAGCGAAATATTTGTTTTAAGCTCACTCACATATCGCAACATTTACTTTACTTTAAGACAATTCCAGGCAAATTATACAACACTTTACGGGATAGTAAGTCCGCCTGAAAAATCGCGAGAGTGGCGCATTAGGTGACCCATGTTGTTCCGTTTAGTCATGATGAAATATTCAGGTAAGGGGAATTATCGTTACGCATTGAGTGAGGGTATGCCATGTCAACGATTATTATGGATTTATGTAGTTACACCCGACTAGGTTTAACCGGGTATCTGTTGAGTAGAGGGGTTAAAAAAAGAGAAATCAACGACATCGAAACCGTTGATGACCTTGCCATCGCTTGTGATTCACAGCGCCCTTCAGTGGTGTTTATTAATGAGGACTGTTTTATCCACGATACTTCTAACAGTCAGCGCATCAAGCACATCATTAATCAACATCCCAATACGTTATTTATCGTTTTTATGGCGATTGCCAACGTTCATTTTGATGAATATCTGTTGGTCAGAAAAAATTTATTGATCAGTTCCAAATCGATTAAACCGGAATCTCTCGATGATATCCTTGGCGATATTCTGAAAAAAGAGACAACGATGGCCACTGTTTTAAATATGCCGACGTTATCATTGAGCCGAACCGAATCGAGTATGTTGCGAATGTGGATGGCAGGTCAGGGAACCATTCAAATCTCCGACCAAATGAATATCAAAGCCAAGACTGTTTCATCTCATAAAGGCAATATTAAACGTAAGATCAAAACGCATAATAAACAGGTTATCTATCATGTCGTCCGACTGACGGATAATGTGACTAATGGTATTTTTGTCAACATGCGCTAACACATTCTGACTGGTGGTTTCCCACCAGTCAGGCTGAATGAAATTACTCTGCTTTCTCCACAAAGATACCGTCCTGATGCCCTGCCTCATTAAAGAACCAGATGCCGAGCGGGTAGTCTTCCAGCGAAACCAGGTACATTGTGCCTTCACTAAACTCCTCAACTGCCAGTACCACGCCAGGACGACGCGGACCGCCATCCGTTTTGACTGTTACCCGATCATTCACCTTCATCATTTTCCTCCTGTGGCTTTGTGCCAGTGTAGAACAATTTCGTTTTTCTGGCAGCGTCGGGCGCGCACGAGTGCTGATTTTCTCGACGGTCTATACTTAAGAGATGCCTGGCTAACATAACGGTCGGCAGCAACAAATGAGTAACGGTTGCGAGGAAAGATGATGAAGACCGCAAAAGAGTACAGCGATACCGCAAAACGAGAGGTCAGCGTCGATGTCGATGCCCTGCTGGCGGCGATCAATGAAATTAGCGAAAGCGAAGTTCATCGCAGCCAGAGCGATTCAGAACACGTCAGCGTTGATGGGCGTGAATATCATACATGGCGTGAATTAGCAGATGCCTTTGAGCTGGATATCCATGACTTTAGCGTCTCGGAAGTGAACCGCTAAATGTAACATAAAAAAATCCCGACCCTTGTGGGGGTCGGGATGAAACTTGCTTAAGCAAGAAGCACTTAAAAAATTCGTTACACCAGGAAATCTGATGTGTTCATCACCTTATCTGCAATTTTTTTCGCTGACAAGGAAATATTCTTTGTGTGAATGATTAATGTCATTAATGAATGGATCTGTGACCTTCGTCACCCCTTACGGGCTCTGCTACGAGCGGGATCGCTCCCGAAAAATGATTAAAGACAAATCGTGCTATTTTGAGAAACATCCTGGTAAAGGGAGTATGCGCTACCATGCTTTCAATTCAACAACCACTGCTAATTTTCACCGACCTCGATGGCACCCTGTTAGATAGTCACAGTTATGACTGGCAGCCTGCCGCTCCCTGGCTAAACCGTTTACGGGAAGCAGGTGTGCCTGTGATTCTCTGTAGCAGTAAAACGTCGGCGGAAATGCTGTACCTGCAAAAAAACGTAGGGCTACAAGGTTTGCCGCTGATTGCCGAAAACGGCGCGGTGATCCAACTGGATCATCAATGGCAAGATATCGACGGTTTTCCCCGGATCATCTCGGGCATTGCCCATAGTGAAATCAGTCTGGTGTTGAATACGCTGCGCGAGAAAGAACATTTCAAATTCACCACCTTTGATGATGTCGATGATACAACCATTGCGGAATGGACGGGATTAAGCCGCAGCCAGGCGGCGCTGACGCAGTTGCATGAAGCCTCAGTCACGCTCATCTGGCGCGACAGTGACGAGCGGATGGCTCAATTTACCGCTCGTCTGAACGAGCTAGGATTACAGTTTGTACAAGGTGCGCGCTTCTGGCATGTGCTGGATGCCTCTGCCGGAAAAGATCAGGCGGCTAACTGGATCATCGCGATATATCAACAATCAGGTGGAAAACGTCCGACGACGCTCGGCTTAGGCGATGGTCCAAATGATGCCCCCTTACTGGAGGTGATGGATTACGCAGTCATTGTGAAAGGGCTAAACCGGGAAGGTGTTCATCTGCAAAATGAGAACCCTGCCCGGGTCTGGCGAACGCAGCGAGAAGGACCGGAAGGCTGGCGCGAAGGACTGGATCACTTTTTCACCGCTCGTTAAGCGTTATCGCTCGCAAAGACCCGATTACGCCCTGCCTGTTTAGCGAGATAAAGCCGACGATCGGCAAGCGACTGTAATTGTTCAAAATCATAATCACCGGTTTCCTCGCTGCTGCTCACCCCCAACGAAGCACTAATGCGGATGGTTTTGCTCTTGGCAATCAACATCTCTTTTTCATTCAGCTTCAGACGAATGCGTTCGGCAACTTCTTTTGCCTGCTCCAGGTTAGCGCCCGGCAGAATCACACAAAACTCCTCGCCGCCAACTCGTCCGGCAACATCCTGGGCTCGCAATGAACGGCTAATTAATCCGGCGGCATGTGACAACACACGATCGCCCGCCTGGTGACCAAAGCGGTCATTAATCGCTTTAAAATGGTCAAGGTCGACCTGAATAACAGAAAAAGGATGCTTATGTGTCTGGCACAATTTAGCAAGCGGGCGCGCTTTTTCGAACAGTGCTCCACGGTTATACATGCGGGTTAAGGTGTCGTGCCACGCCTGCCATTGCAGCGAACTTTGCAGGACAAACATATTGCTTACCATCTGGCGGATCACATACCAGGAGATAAGTAGCATGGTGGTGAAGAGCGCCCACAGCAAGGTTAATGCAATGCTTATGCTGCCGAAATCTCCACGTACGCCTTCACTAAGCGTATGGATACGCACTAATACGCCATCGAAATGATCCAGCCGTTCCCAGCTAACATAGCGGCTGTTCATCCGAATCCCACCGCGCGTATCGTGTTCAATGTCCTGCGCAAGTGATGCCAGTTCACGAGGGTCAAAGAGATCTTCGCCAGGATGGTCCGGGTTGGACGAGGTCAATAATTTCAGTTTGCTGTCATAGAGTTGATATTCGCCATCGAGATTTTTATCGATAGCATTCTGTAAAAATTGCTGCATTGAACGCACGGGAATACTCATCCCCAATACGCCATACCAGTAATTATTGTTGTCGACCGGCACGCTTACAGTGACCTGTGGCTCTGTAGCATTGTTATGCTCATGCTGAGAGGTAAACCAACGCACCGCGCGTTGACGGTTTTCTCGTTGTGAATGACCGATAAACCAGGGTTGGGTGACAAATTCGTAGTAACGCCCAGGCACATTGCGAATAAATAGCGTCGGCTGCGTTGAAACGTAAAATCCGGCGCGCGAGACATACATCGCCTGTTCAACCATTGATGAGGAGTTGTGCGCCAGGCGTAGTAAGTAACCGACTTCCAGCGCGGCGGTAATTTCATTATCCAGGGATTCATTTTCGCGGGAAAGCAGACTCCCCTCGCTGACTAAGGCATCCGAAACGCCGTTTACTGGCAAGGTGCGCCGTCTGTTGAGTTCTATCTGCCAGGCATGTTCATCGCGACGTTGTTCAAACTCGGTAACGGCATTGCGCAGAGAGGTGAAATCGAGCGGCGCAACGAGAGCTTCACGCATCCCGTTACGTAAAAACAATAATTTATCAACGTTATATTGCAGTTGTTTATCAAGCGCGTTGGCAACATTTTCCAGATGGTTACGCTGGCTTGAAATATAGGCATCTTCCAGAACCACCACTTCACGCCAGGTGAGTAACGTTGAGAAGATCAACACCACAATAAAGCAGAGATTAACGACATGACCAGGCCCCAGGCGGCGCGCGAGTTTTTTCAGCCAGCTCTGGTTTTCCATTTCTGTCTCGTGCTGCACCCTGACGACTCCCAACCTGCTTTCTTATGATTCTGGCATAACCTGGCGATAACGTACCGCCAAACAGCAATAATTTTATAATGTTGCCATGATAAGACGCATCAGGCATTCAATGCAGACGCTGGCACAACAGCCGGATGCGGCATGAATGCCTTATCCGGCCTACTTTTGATTCTACCGCCAGACATCGATTATTTTTATAACCCAGGCATGATAAGACTAGCCAGCGTCGCATCAGACATTCAATGCAGACGCTGCACAACAGCCGGATGCGGCATGAAAGCCTTATCCGGACTGGTGTTAATTATACGCTTTCAGGCTTCTTCCGGCGAACGACGCATCTCCCCCGGAACAAGCTCAGTTTCATGAAAGGCTTCCCGTTTGACACCGTAACCGTCATACCAGCGACACTCAACCATGCCGCTGGAATACCCAGTAACAATCATCTTCGGGCCGCCCTCTTTGACCGTCACTTCCTCACTAACCACAAAGCTCATACTCGCCTCCTTTTTTCGAGTGAAACTTGTTCACCTTAGTCGAGAATGGCGAATTTTGCATAATAGCTAATGAGAATATTAATGTGCCTGACTGCGCAATTTTGCTATCGTTTTCACTCCCAACACGACGATACCACCGATGATAAAACCAAGAATCAGATTTAAAACAGTCGGTAATATCATTGCGACCAGTGCACTCTGCTGCCCGGCGAAATGTTCAATCGCATGATGCAGCGGCGCGATGCCATGTATCACAATGCCGCCACCAACCAGGAACATCGCCAGTGTGCCGACGATCGATAACGCTTTCATCAGCCAGGGGGCGATAATCAATAGCCCCTTACCCAATGCTTGCATAACCGTACTGGATTTTTCCGCCAGCCAGTAGCCCAGATCATCAATCTTAACGATGATACCCACCAGACCATAAACCCCCACGGTAACCACCAGTGCGATCCCTGAAAGTACCAGCACCTGATTAAGCAGCGGCGCTTCCGCCACAATCCCCAGCGTGATGGCGACGATTTCCGCAGACAAAATAAAATCGGTACGAATCGCCCCTTTTATTTTGTCCTTTTCAAACTTCAGCGGATCTTGCGCCGCCAGCGCCTCCAGACGCTGCTGACTCTGCGCCGGATCATCTTTGTGCTTACGCGCCTCCAGCATATGCAGCACCTTCTCTACCCCTTCAAAGCAGAGAAATGCGCCGCCAATCATCAACAGTGGCGTAATCGCCCATGGGATAAAAGCACTGATGATCAGCGCCAGCGGCACCAGAATCACTTTGTTGATAAGCGATCCCTTCGCCACGCCCCAGACCACGGGCAACTCCCGATTGGCACGCACACCTGAAACTTGCTGCGCATTGAGCGACAAGTCATCCCCTAATACACCGGCGGTTTTCTTCGCCGCCAGCTTGCCCATCACGGAGATATCGTCCAGCAAAGTGGCGATATCATCGAGCAATGTCAGTAAACTACTCCCGGCCAAAAGCATTCCCTCTCATTTTTATCGTTGACGCGCTAAGTATGAAGCAAAATCAGCCCGGCTGATACTTGCTTCACAGGTCAACATTTTTTTAACAATCAAACGCAATTATATCTCTCGCCAGCGAAATGATTTTCACGTTTACTATGAACCGGCTTTTTATTTCCATCGTGAGGGATTATGCGTTTCCGCCAGTTGTTACCGCTTTTTGGCGCGCTGTTTGCGTTGTATATCATTTGGGGCTCAACCTATTTTGTCATTCGGATTGGGGTTGAAAGCTGGCCACCGTTAATGATGGCGGGCGTGCGGTTTCTGGCTGCCGGTATTTTATTAATGGCCTTTTTACTGCTGCGTGGGCACAAACTGCCGCCACTGCGTCCTCTGCTTAATGCCGCGTTGATTGGTTTATTACTGCTTGCTGTCGGTAACGGTATGGTAACGGTGGCTGAGCATCAAAATGTTCCCTCCGGCATTGCCGCCGTAGTGGTGGCAACAGTACCTCTCTTTACTCTCTGTTTCAGCCGCCTGTTTGGCATTAAAACGCGCAAGCTGGAATGGGTGGGTATCGCCATTGGGCTTGCCGGAATCATCATGCTCAATAGCGGCGGTAATTTAAGCGGCAATCCGTGGGGCGCGATTCTGATTTTGATCGGTTCTGTGAGTTGGGCGTTTGGTTCGGTTTATGGCTCGCGCATTACCCTACCAGTAGGCATGATGGCGGGCGCCATTGAGATGCTGGCGGCAGGCGTGGTGTTAATGATCGCGTCGATGATTGCAGGTGAAAAACTGACGGCGCTCCCTTCTCTTTCGGGCTTCCTTGCGGTCGGATATCTGGCGCTGTTCGGCTCGATCATCGCCATCAATGCTTATATGTATTTAATCCGCAATGTCAGCCCGGCTCTGGCTACCAGCTACGCATACGTTAATCCGGTTGTAGCGGTATTGCTGGGTACAGGGCTGGGTGGCGAAACGCTATCGCGGATTGAATGGCTGGCGCTGGGCGTAATTGTCTTCGCTGTGGTGCTGGTCACGTTGGGAAAATATCTCTTCCCTGCAAAACCCGTTGTCGCGCCAGTCATTCAGGACGCATCACGCGAGTAGATGAATCCCCAGAGTGTCGATCTGCGCGCTGGCGCCCTCGCCGCAGATCCACTCTTCCAGACGCTCGGCAAGCGCCGCATCCGTCAACTTCTCCCGTCCGCGTAACGCACACTCCCAGATAATCAATACACGCCAACCCGATTCCTGTAAGCGGCTAATGTCCCGCTTGTCACGCGTTACATTCTTGCCAATCTTCTCCAGCCAGAACTCAGTGCGTGTAGCAGGCACTTTAAACAGATAGCAGTGATGATGATGCCAGAAACAGCCATGCGTAAATATCACACAGCGATACTCATCGAGGACAAAATCCGGGCGTCCTGGCAGACTGGCATCCTGAACACGAAACGCCAGCCCCTGCTCGGTTAATAAGCTGGCGAGACGTTTCTCGATTGCCGTATCGCGCGTGGCAATCGCGCGCATATTTTTGCTACGCGTGGCCTTATCGTGAACGTCGGTCATGTTGTGCCTCTTGCTGACGCAACGCCACCGCCTGTTTGATTTTTGGCTCAAGCAATTTTGCCACTGCAGCAAATACCGGAACTACCACCGAGTTGCCGAACTGGCGATAGGCCTGAGTGTCAGAAACCGGAATGCGAAATTTTGCTTCATGGGGTGCTTCAAAGCCCATCAAACGTGCGCATTCTCGAGGCGTTAACCGACGTGGACGATGTTGCTGATTCTGCGGATCGTCAAAGTCTTTCTCACCTGTCGCCATATCCCAGCCGCGATCGATTAAAATTTCCGCACCATCTTTGTAATAACGGGCAGAAAGCGTACGTGTAACACTCTGTGGGTTGTTCGGATAAACCATTCCGTAACCGAAGCCGTTTCCGCGCGCCTGATGCTTTTTCGCATAACGATAGAGGTACTTCCACAGTACCGGCGTCAGGATATATTTCGCTTCAACAACCGGATCCAGTAACTGCGCCAGCGTAATACGTTGTGCCGGATAACAGTCACTAATATCCCGCAAGGTGAAATCAGCTTTCAAATTCAGATCGCGACGAAAGCCCACCAGCACGATGCGTTCACGGTGCTGCGGCAGAAAATGTTTGCCGTCGATGATTTTCGGATCGTCCGGGCCATTATCTTCGGCATCGGCTACGTCATAGCCCAGTTCATCCAGCGTCTGCATGATGATACGGAATGTTTTGCCCTGGTCGTGGCTTTTCAGGTTTTTGACGTTTTCAAGCACAAATATCGCCGGACGACGGGCATTGATGATACGCACTACATCAAAGAACAGCGTACCCTGGGTATCGCAAGCAAAACCGTGCGCACGACCAAGTGAGTTCTTTTTCGATACGCCAGCCAGTGAAAACGGCTGGCAAGGAAAACCGGCCAATAAAACATCATGTTCAGGAATGTGCTGACGAATATGTTCTGCCGCTGCTTTATCGCTGACGCCCTCTTTATGGCTCAGAGTGATGTCGCGGATATCTTCATTAAAGTGATGCGTCGCCGGGTCGCAATAATGGTTAGCTTTGTAGGTGCGCACCGCATGTTTATTCCACTCGCTGGTAAACACGCACTGACCGCCTATCGATTCAAAACCGCGACGGATGCCACCAATACCGGCAAAGAGATCGATAAAGCGAAACGCATAATGCGGATGATGTGCTGGCGGTTTGGGTAACAACGTTTGCAAATGGGCGAACTCTTTTTCACTCAAACGATGCCACACCGAGTCGTTAGCCAGCGCACGTTTTAAAATCGCCGGACTCCAGTGGTTTTCTCCCACGCCATTAAGTTGCGCTACCAGCGTTTTTACATCATAAATTTGCAGCAGTTTCTCCAGCATTGCCTGTGCGGCATTCCCGGTGCTGTATGAATCGGTTACTGATATATTTTCCTGCATAGATTTAACCGGCCATCTGAGATGGTCGACAGGTTAACATAATTACTTCTGTTTAGGGCTACGCGGTCAGTCAGCCGGCGAAAACGCATCAATCACCGCATGATCCACACCTTCATTCTCGCCCGCCAGTTCGGCACTGAGCTTAGCCATAAACTCCACCAGAAAACGGGCATTATGTTGTGCCAGCAGTTTACCTTTTGCCGTTTGCATAGTTTGCGGTAGTTTCAGCAACTTCGTCTGGAAATGATCCAGCGCGTAGCGTTTATCATCGAGCGGGCGACGTTGCGCGAACGGATCTTCACCGTCAAACAGCGCCACCCCCAATGAGCCTGAAACTGCAAACACGCGCGCCAGACCTATCGCACCTAATGCTTCCAGCCGGTCTGCATCCTGCACGATTTTGGCTTCCACCGTTAAAGGCGTAATTTGCGCGCTGAAACTGTGTGCCGCGATGGCATGGCAAATGGCGTCTATTTTCTCTGGCGGAAAATCAGCAAATTCCGCACTTAAAATGCGACGCGTCTCTTCTGCTGCCAGTAATGAGGAACGCTGCCGTTGCGGATGATTTTTCGCCAGACTCACGACATCATGAAAATAACAGGCGGTTAAAATGACCAGCATATCGACGTCTTCATCTGCCGCCAGTTTCTGCGCTGTCGCCCAGACGCGACGAAAATGACACAGGTCATGAGCCGCGTCCTGGTGTGTATGATGGTTTTTCAACCAACGTTCAAATTGTGCCTGCCAGTGTTGTAAGTTCATACGCGCTCCGCTGCCAAAGGGTCGCAACCTTAGCAGTTTTTACTCATAGCGTCTGCTTCGCGCAGGCCGTGGTCGGGTGTACCAGGCAATACCACCTAACAATGCCCCGACCATGGCCATAAATAAAAATCCCACTAACGCACCTAACCACTTTCCCGCAGTTGAACCTAAATCACTTTCAAATCCTGACACGGGGGCATCGGGGATCCGACTCATTACCCAGATGTAACGCGCCATCGCCCAGACAAAATAGCCACACCATGTATAGAAAGCCCATAAAGCCAGTTTGCCGCCAGGGCTGCGAGAGAGTCTTTCTTCCATTGTTGTCGAACCATGCTCCATATTAAGTTAAACCGGAAAATTCAGACTTCATGTTGTTATGTGATAAAGGTCACATTTTTCCACATTAGATGAGCCAGTCAAGACTCACTCATTTTTTGAACAAATAGATGATTTTTGTTCAATGGCAATAATTACTGGAAAAACAGTCATAAAAAATTTTATTTAACTTTGATCGTGGTTTTATTAATTCACTAATTCAATATATTAGCGAGGAATACAATTATACCTTTTTTGTTTTCTGTGTCATGATAACTCCGTTATTAGCCTTTTATCGTCTTGTTTATATTTTTGAGCCGGCATGAAGCCGGCTTTTTTTTATGCCATTTTATAATGTGCGCAAGATCACACTCGAGTTTTAGCGAAACAATCATTGACTCAATCCATTCTTATAAAAAACCAATAACTATTTGATATAAACCCATAAATCCTATGAATGCTTGTATTTACAATTCATAATCTTGAATTATATTAAATAGATTAGAAACATTTTGAAATATTTTAAATACATTTGTTACATGTAATCTTTAAAATAAAAT
>NZ_JABWMT020000027.1:0-64026 GCF_013368915.2 Escherichia sp. 93.1518 | reverse complement strand
CCCTGGATCTGATTTCAGGCGTTGGGTGTGGATCACTATTGCACCGTTCGTGACACTATGCTTCCAACAGACCCAATGCGCCCGGCAATTCAGGGTATTATTCTGGACAATATCGATGGCGAAGGCCTTGATGACTTCAAAGAGTACAACCGAAACCAACTGCTGATATCTGGTATTGCAAAACCACGCAATGAGAAAGAGCAGCAGATTGTTCAACAGGCGCAAATGGCAGCACAAAGCCAGCCAAATCCTGAAATGGTTCTCGCTCAGGCGCAAATGGTAGCAGCGCAGGCAGAAGCGCAAAAAGCAACTAACGAAACTGCTCAAACTCAAATCAAAGCATTTACTGCCCAGCAGGATGCGATGGAGAGTCAGGCAAACACTGTCTATAAACTGGCTCAAGCCAGAAACATCGATGACAAAGCAGTGATGGAGACAATACGCCTTCTGAAAGATGTCGCCGAGTCACAACAACAGCAATTCCAGTCACCACCACAGTCACCGGCAGACTTAATGCCGAGTTAACCAGGAGTAATCAATGGAAAACGAACTGATCATCGACGGTCAGGTTATTGACCTGTCTGAAACACAGGAAAATGCAGAAGAAACCATCATCCAAACAGAGTCACAGCCTGAGAATGAAAGCCAGGATGACAACGGAAAAGAGATGGCAACTGATCCTGAAAAAACCGAAGAGACACCAGAAGATTACGCCTTGCGTATTGGTGATGAAGAAATTCAGCTTAACGCTGACGATGATGATCACATTGACGGGCAACCTGCACCGCAATGGGTGAAAGATCTTCGCAAAGGCTTCAAAGAAACACAGAAAGAAAACCGTGAGTTGCGCCGCCAGCTTGAGGAAGCATTATCCAAGCCTGCGGAACATCAGCAACAACAACCAGACGCTATTCCACCAAAACCGACTCTTGAGTCGTGTGATTATGACGAACAGGCGTTTGAACAGGCATTGACTGATTGGCATGAGAAAAAAGGCCGTGTCGAACAGCAGCAGCAACAAAAACTACGTCAGCAACAGGAATACCAACAGCGTTTCCAGCAAAGGGTAGAAGCGCATAAACAACGGGCAGCCAAACTTCCTGTGAAAGATTATCAGGAAATGGAGGCCATTGTTCTTAGTGAGCTACCACCAATTCAGCAGGAAATCATCATTCACTGTGCAGACGAAGGCTCTGAACTACTCGCCTATGGCTTAGGTAAGAGCCAGCAATTACGCCAGCGTGTAGCCGCTGAGACAGATCCAATTCGCGCAGCATTCCTCTTGGGGCAGATTAGCAAACAGGTAAGCCTTGCTCCAAAACCAAAGAAAGCCATCAAGCCAGAGCCGGAAGTACGTGGTGGCGGTGCTGATGCGAAACAAGACGAATTCAACAAATTATGCCCCGGCGCAAAAATCGAATAAGGAAAAGATAAATGCCTAACAATCTCGACAGTAACGTCAGTCAAATCGTTCTGAAAAAATTCCTTCCGGGTTTTATGTCAGATTTAGTTCTGGCGAAAACCGTAGACCGTCAGTTGCTGGCAGGTGAAATCAACTCCAGCACTGGCGATAGCGTTAGCTTTAAACGTCCGCATCAATTCTCATCCCTCCGTACTCCCACTGGTGATATTTCGGGGCAAAATAAAAACAACCTGATCTCAGGTAAAGCTACGGGGCGTGTAGGTAACTACATCACTGTTGCTGTTGAATATCAGCAACTGGAGGAAGCGATCAAGCTTAACCAACTGGAAGAAATTCTCGCGCCGGTTCGCCAGCGAATCGTTACCGACCTTGAAACAGAGCTTGCTCACTTCATGATGAATAACGGTGCGTTGTCACTTGGTAGCCCCAATACTCCAATCACCAAATGGTCTGATGTTGCGCAGACGGCATCTTTCCTGAAAGACCTCGGCGTTAATGAAGGTGAAAACTATGCTGTAATGGATCCATGGTCTGCACAGCGACTTGCTGATGCGCAGACTGGTTTGCACGCTTCAGATCAATTGGTTCGTACTGCATGGGAGAATGCACAGATCCCAACCAATTTTGGCGGCATTCGCGCACTGATGTCTAATGGGCTTGCCTCTCGTACGCAGGGGGCATTTGGCGGAACACTGACAGTCAAAACACAGCCAACTGTTACCTATAACGCAGTTAAAGACTCATACCAGTTCACTGTAACATTGACCGGAGCGACAACCAGCGTTACAGGTTTCCTGAAAGCTGGTGATCAGGTTAAATTCACCAATACCTACTGGCTGCAACAGCAGACCAAACAGGCGTTGTATAACGGAGCCACACCAATTAGCTTCACTGCAACGGTTACTGCTGATGCTGATTCAGACGGCAGTGGCGATGTGACGGTTACGCTTTCTGGTGTTCCGATTTATGACACTACAAAACCGCAGTACAACTCTGTAAGTCGTCAGGTAGCGGCAGGTGATGCCGTATCTGTAGTAGGCACTGCTAGCCAGACAATGAAGCCAAACCTGTTCTATAACAAGTTCTTCTGTGGACTTGGCTCTATCCCACTGCCGAAACTGCACAGTATTGATTCTGCTGTTGCAACATATGAAGGTTTCTCCATCCGCGTACATAAATACGCAGATGGCGATGCCAACGTGCAAAAAATGCGCTTTGACTTACTGCCTGCATATGTGTGCTTTAACCCTCACATGGGCGGTCAGTTCTTCGGTAATCCGTAATAACAAGGGGCTTACGCCCCTTTTATGTTTTAAGGAAACAATATGGATCGCATGAGTGTATTCCTTGCCGCAGATAACGAATCCGGGCATGTACAGGCCGTTATCACAGAAAAAGACTTCCAGTTTTTCGAAAAGTTGGGCTTTGTTGCCTCAGTTGATGAATTGAAACCGACCAGTAAGCGAGGTCGTAAGGCGGCAGACAATGGCAACAGTACTGACAAAGGGTGAGATCGTCCTTTTTGCGCTTCGTAAGTTTGCTATTGCTTCTAACGCATCGCTGACTGATGTTGAGCCGCAATCAATTGAAGATGGTGTAAATGATCTGGAAGATATGATGTCCGAGTGGATGATTAACCCCGGCGACATTGGTTACGCTTTCGCAACTGGAGATGATCAGCCATTACCAGATGATGAGTCAGGTCTTCCAAGAAAATACAAACACGCAGTAGGCTATCAGTTATTGCTGAGAATGCTATCTGATTACAGTCTTGAGCCAACTCCACAAGTTCTCAGTAACGCCCAACGCTCATATGATGCCTTGATGACCGACACTCTGGTTGTTCCTTCAATGCGACGACGTGGAGATTTTCCTGTAGGACAGGGTAATAAATATGACGTGTTCACATCTGACCGATATTATCCAGGCGATCTCCCTCTGATTGATGGCGATATCCCAAACGCATAGGTGAATAAATGCCGATTCAGCAACTTCCGCTTATGAAAGGTGTCGGCAAAGACTTTCGAAACGCCGACTATATCGACTATCTGCCAGTGAATATGTTGGCAACCCCCAAAGAAATCCTTAACAGCAGCGGATATCTTCGTTCATTCCCGGGTATTGCCAAACGCTCTGATGTGAACGGTGTATCGCGCGGAGTCGAGTACAACATGGCGCAGAATGCTGTATATCGCGTGTGTGGCGGCAAGCTGTATAAGGGCGAAAGCGAGGTCGGTGATGTTGCCGGAAGTGGTCGCGTATCAATGGCACACGGTAGGACATCACAGGCAGTAGGCGTTAATGGTCAACTGGTCGAGTATCGATATGATGGCACGGTTAAAACCGTCTCAAACTGGCCTACAGACAGTGGATTTACGCAGTATGAGCTAGGTTCTGTTCGTGACATTACGCGCTTACGTGGGCGTTATGCGTGGTCAAAAGACGGAACTGATTCATGGTTTATCACTGACCTTGAAGACGAATCGCACCCTGACCGTTACAGCGCACAATATCGCGCAGAGTCTCAGCCTGACGGCATCATCGGCATCGGAACATGGCGAGACTTCATCGTCTGCTTTGGTTCATCGACGATTGAATATTTCTCCCTGACTGGTGCAACCACCGTTGGTGCAGCTTTGTATGTCGCACAGCCATCACTGATGGTGCAAAAAGGCATCGCCGGGACTTACTGCAAAACGCCATTCGCTGATTCTTATGCGTTCATCAGCAATCCGGCAACAGGTGCTCCGTCTGTATACATCATCGGCTCCGGTCAGGTATCACCAATCGCCAGCGCGAGCATTGAGAAAATTCTCCGCTCCTACACTGCTGATGAACTGGCTGATGGTGTGATGGAGTCTCTGCGATTTGATGCGCATGAGCTGCTGATTATCCATCTTCCGCGCCACGTCCTCGTGTACGACGCATCTTCAAGCGCCAATGGTCCGCAATGGTGTGTGCTGAAAACAGGCCTGTATGACGATGTGTACCGCGCTATCGACTTCATTTACGAAGGCAATCAGATAACGTGCGGAGATAAGCTGGAATCGGTTATCGGCAAATTGCAGTTCGATATCAGCAGCCAGTACGACAAGCAACAGGAACACCTGTTGTTTACTCCGTTGTTCAAAGCGGATAACGGCAGATGCTTCGATCTGGAAGTTGAATCATCGACGGGTGTCGCTCAGTACGCTGACCGCCTGTTCCTCTCTGCAACCACTGACGGCATCAATTACGGTCGTGAGCAGATGATTGAGCAGAATGAACCGTTCGTTTACGACAAACGCGTTTTGTGGAAGCGAGTCGGGCGCATCAGGAAAAATGTCGGCTTCAAATTGCGCATTATCACGAAGTCACCTGTCACTCTGTCTGGCGCTCAGATAAGGATTGAGTAATGGCTGATTCGAATCTCAACACACCGGTTATTGTTCAGGCGACGCGGCTCGATACATCAATCCTTCCACGCAATATCTTCAGCCAGTCTTACCTGCTGTATGTCATTAATCAGGGGGCTGATGTCGGTGCAATTGCTGGAAAGGCAAATCAGGCTGGTCAGGGCGCTTATGATGCCCAAGTAAAAAACGATGAACAGGATGTCGAACTGGCTGACCACGATGCAAGAATCACCGCAAACACAAAAGCGATAAATCTCCTTGAGGTCAGGTTAACAACCGCCGAAGGGAAGATAGTCGTACTGCGTAGCGATGTTGATTACTTGCTGGATGAGGTTATCGATATTCAGGCGCATCTGGTCACTGTTGACAAAAGACTGGATGGCGTAGAAAGCGATGTATCTGACATTAAGAGTGATTACGTATCGAAAACTGTAACCAAATCGCAGTCTCTTGCGTCACCGCTGGATGTAAAAACATCATATTCAGTTGATGGAATTCAGGTTGTTGGAGCAAGAAATACCGGATGGACTGCAGCCACAGGTACGCCACTTCTTGGCTCATTCAACGCTAACCAGTCATACACTGTCGGCACTACATACACACAATCCGAAGTCGCAGCTCTCGCTACAGGTTTGCAGCAGGCGCGGCAGCGTATTCTGGCGCTTGAAACAGCACTTAGATTACATGGGCTGATTGACTGATGATTACATTCAAACCAACGCGAAACATCGACCTGATAGAAGCAGTCGGAAATCACCCTGACATTATCGCCGGGAGCAATAACGGTGATGAATACGGCTACAAACCTGATTGCCGTTACTTTGAAGTTAACGTGCACGGGCAGTTTGGCGGCATTGTTTACTATCAGGAGATTCAGCCGCTTACATTCGATTGCCACGCCATGTACCTGCCAGAGATTCGCGGCTTCAGCAAGGAAATAGGGCTGGCGTTCTGGCGATACATTCTGACCAACACCACCGTTCAGTGCGTCACATCATTTGCTGCACGCAAATTCCGCCACGGGCAGATGTACTGCGCAATGATTGGCCTTAAGCGTGTAGGAACCATCAAGAAATACTTCAAAGGCGTGGATGACGTGACGTTTTACAGCGCCACACGCGAAGAACTAATCGACTTCCTGAATCACGGGAGATAGCCATGTTATATGCATTTACGCTGGGCAGAAAACTGCGCGGCGAGGAACCTTATTACCCTGAAAAAGGCGGGAAAGGTGGCAGCTCTGATAAAAGCGCAAAGTATGCCGCAGAAGCTCAGAAGTATGCAGCAGACCTGCAAAATCAGCAGTTCAACACCATCATGAACAACCTGAAACCGTTTACTCCTCTGGCTGGGAAGTATGTCGGCAGCCTTGAGAACTTATCGTCTCTGGAGGGGCAAGGTCAGGCACTTAACCAGTATTACAACTCTCAGCAGTACAAAGACCTTGCAAGTCAGGCTCGCTATCAGAGTCTGGCGGCAGCGGAAGCAACAGGTGGATTGGGTTCCACTGCAACCGGTAATCAGTTAGCAACAATCGCACCAACGCTTGGTCAGCAATGGCTATCTGGACAAATGAACAATTACAACAACCTGGCAAATATCGGTCTTGGCGCTCTTCAGGGGCAGGCAAACGCCGGGCAAACATATGCCAACAACATGAGCCAGATTTCACAGCAAAGCGCGGCGCTGGCGGCGGCAAACGCCAACCGACCGTCAGCATTGCAGCAGGGTGTTAGTGGTGCTGCATCCGGTGCGCTTTTGGGTGGTGGCATAGCCAGTGCTCTCGAGCTATCAACTCCGTGGGGTGCTGGTATCGGTGCTGGTCTTGGTCTGCTTGGCTCGTTGTTTTAAGGGGTAATCAATGGCTACGTGGCAACAGGGTATTAATTCTGGTGGTTTTCTGGCTGGCATTGGTGCGCAAAACGAGAATGCGCCAAAGGCAAGCGACATTAACGCAACGCTTGGTCTGATCCGCGAAAACAATGAACTGGCTCGATCAGGTGCAAATAACGTTGGTCTGACCGCGTTACGTGGTCTGGCTGGAGTTGCTGATATTTACAATCAGGAACAGCAACAGAAAGCGATTAGTGCGTTCAATAAGGTTCACGCTGATGCATGGGCTTCTGGTGATCCATCGGGACTATTTAAGTTTGCCCAGGAAAATCCAGCGTTTGTTGCACAGGCACAACAGGCGTTTTCAGGTCTTAATGATCAGCAACGCAACGATATGGGCGATTTAGCCATGAGAGCTAACGTCGCTCTTTCTCAGGGACCGGAAGCCTACAGTAAATTCATTACTGACAACAAGGACAGGTTAAATCGCGTTGGTGCTAATGCTGACTGGATGATTCAGACAGGTATCCAGAATCCAGAGCAGCTATCACACATGCTGACTACTATGTCTCTCGGTGCGCTTGGGCCAGAAAAGGCGTTTGCTGTTCAGGATAAGATGGTTGGTCGCCAGCAGGAGCAGCAAAGAATTAACGAAACCATTCGCAATAATGACATGACGAATGCGAGGGCTATTAGGGGGCAGGATCTTTCCTATAAGGCTCAAATGGCAAGACTGAATCACGACAAGTATGTGTTTAAGCAGTCACAGGCGGCCCTTGAAAGAGCAGGACAACTTCAGGATATGGATGTTTTGTCTCTTAACTCACAGATAGCAGCGACGGGAATTGATCCGCTAACCGGTAAAGCTGCAACGTCAGCCAGAATGTCTCAGGCTAAGAGATGGCTTGATGGCAACAATAATTACAACAATGCGTTGATTACTGGTGAGCGAGGGATAGAGAAAATAGATTCTTTGCTTGGTAAGAAGGAGCTTGAAGGTATCGGTCGCTTCGAAGGAAGAAATATAGATGGCTTCACAAGTGCTGAAGGGCTTGCAAACCGTAATGCGATAGAAGAATTAAAGTCGGGTGCGTTTGTCCAGAACGTGCAGACTATGCGAGGTATGGGTAGCCTCTCCAATGCTGAAGGACAAAAACTGGAAAACCTTATCGCGAAACTCGATATAACACAGCCTGAAGAGGTCGTCAGAAAACAGTTATCTGAAATCCGATCGCAATATTCTGTATTTCAAAAGGTTGCAGCAAGGGAGGCTGAATCAATGGGATATAGTTCATCAGGTTATGACACATATGTTAGTGAGCGAAAATCAGGAAGCGACAGCAATAAGTCCGGTTTCTCGTCTTTATGGGGTGATTAATGGCTAAAGCATGGAAAGATGTTATCGCTTCTCCACAGTATCAGGCGTTAACTGAAGAACAGAAAGCACAGGCTCAAGCGCAATATTTTGATGAGGTTGTTGCCCCTAAGGCTGGTGACAAATGGGCTGAAGCAAGAGATCAGTTTTATGCAGCATACCCTCCACCTCAGCAGCAGAAAGAAGAACCATCATTGATGCAACAAGCTGGCGATTGGCTCACTGGTGGTCAAAGTGCAGGGCAAATTGCAGAACAGGCTGGTCGTGGTCTGGTAAACATACCATTTGACGTATTGCAGGGTGGCGCAAGTCTGATTAATGCAATCAGCCAGGGGCTTGGTGGCCCCAAGGTTTTGGATGATGTTTATCGCCCTGTCGATCGACCGACAGACCCTTGGGCGCAAGCCGGTGAAACAATTGGTGGGTATCTCCTGCCAATTGGCACAGCGGCAAAAGTTGCTGGAGCGCCAGCAAAGCTCGCAGGAGACATCGGTTCCGCAGGAAACATGATTGCAGGTTCTCTTGCTGATGCTGCAAATCAGGAGGGTGATTTTGCACAAAATGCTGCCATTAACGGTGGTATCAATATTGGTGCTCAAGGCGTTCTTTCAGGTGTCGGGCGCGTTATTGCGCCAAGGGTTTCACAGGCTCTTGGTGGTGCAGCACTGAATTCTGCTAATGATGTTTCTAGGATGGCAAAGTCAGGTGCTGGGCGTCAGTCAATTGCCAGTCAGGCCGCTAATGTGTCCGAAGATGTAGCAAAAGCGGCTGAGTCTGCTGGAATTGATATAAACGCATTAACACCAGGAATGCGATCTGGAAGTCGTGGAATTGCACAAGCCGAAGGCGCATTGGCATCAACACCTGGAATTGTTCAGGACGCCCATCAGGCAGCATTTAACGAAATATCATCAAAGTTAAGTCGAAACCTTGATGAATTTGGGGCCACATCTGGAACGGCATCAGAAAAAAGTGCGGCTATAAAACAAAGGATTCTTCAAAATCTTGATCAGATGAAGGATGCCGAGCGCGCGGCATGGGATGACGTGCGGTCAACAATGCCAAATCAAAAAGCAAGAATGCTAAATGGTAATGCCGTTATTCAGGCAGAGCGATCTGCTGGCATACCGCTTACTCCTGAAATGAAACAGTTTGTTCAGGCAAACAATCAAGGTGGAGTAACATTTGATGGCATGAAAGCATGGAGAGCGAAATTTGCTGATGCGGAGCAAAAATATAAGCGTAGCGGAGAGGCAAATGCGGCAAGGAGAGCAGGGGAAATACGCCGGGCAATTACTGATGATATGCGCACAATGGCGGAAAACGGCGGATTTCTTGATGACTGGCAGAAAGCTAATGATCTGTCTAAAGCGAGGTTATCAGCACAAGAGAGTGCAGAGTCTGTTTTCGGGCGTGATTTGGCAACAGATGCACTGATTACGAATGGAGTAAAATCCCTTCAATCATCGTCAGCTAAAGGTCTTAATGGTCCTGCTGGATTCCATTCTATGATCCGCGCGCTGCCAGAATCAGAGCGTGTTCCTGCTATATCATCAATGTTGCAAGATGCTATCTCGCATGGTGTACGTGGTGGCAAAGCTGATGCAGCAGGAATTAACCATATCGCAGAGATACTGACTCCACAAAATGTAAAAGCCATTAGCCGATATTCCTCAGAGCTTGGAAGAATTGCTGATGCATATGGCACTCTTGCAAGAGCAGCAGTGAAACCTCAGCAGTATATTGAAAGAACAGGTAGAACTGCCAATGTACTACGCGATCTGGATGCTGGTTTATCCAACGTCACATCAACAGTGTTAAATGCAATTGCCAATTCAACATCAGGTGCCATTGTTGGTGGCGCTGGAGGAGGCATTGCAGGCGCTGCCGCAGGTGCTTTAGTTGGCGCTGGGTTAAAAGGCGCTGTATCTAAAATTGCCACCACACGTAGTGGTCGGTATGCGATAGAGAAAGCAGTTCAGGAAGCAACTAAAGCAGTAAGAGCAGGCGGAAGCAAAGAAGCATTAGCGGCGGCGGAACGCAGATTTATGGCAAATAAGGCCGCCGTAAAAGCAATACGCGAGGCACTAGGAAACGAAGAGTTCCAGCGTTTAGCAAGGGCTGGAATTGTGGCATCGCTAAGCGGAATGGCACAGGAGTAATTAGTCATCCATGGATGGATTGAGCTTATCTCGTGTTGATGTGGCAATTTTACCAACATTTTTCAACCAAGATTTTAAGAAGGATATGTCGTCCTTAATATCATGAATATCCTCATTCTTTATACGATCAACCTTATCCTCTAGGCTCTCTATAGAACGCTCAATGCTAGACAGAGAGATTTTTAAGTCTCCTTGCTCACGTTCCAGTGAGGATTTGAGAGCACAATATTCGTTTTCTAGAATTCCTATTTTTTTTGTTAGAGAGTGCATTCGATACTCATACACCAAACCAGAAACGACTAATGCAGCCAACAGAAACCATTCAAGCACACCAACCTCCTTAGTTTTGCTCAGGATACCAGATGATAATGTATTGGTGGAGTGGTGTGTGAAAACGTGTCAACGACAAACCATCCACAACTTGGACGAATGATTTAGCAAAAAGTGCTATTTTTGGTGTTTGGTGTCATAGAAAAGTGAATAGCTCACTTTTCAACATTGCATGAAACTTGCAGGAAATGTGACATTACCTTATAGGTAACTTCGGCGAAAATGCAGTAAATGTGAAACGTAATGGTTTAAACATGTCGCTAAAGTGGTTGTAAGTTAGCCTCCGAAGGATTGCTGATAGCTTTGTTATAGTATTAAATGACATTTGACATAGTTGGATACTTAGCTGTGGCTATCAAGATGGAGGTGTGTTCATGCTTACTTGTTTTGATGTCGCCGACTACTTCCTGTCGCGGTGTGACGAGGATAGCGGTGACACAATCTCTAATTTAAAATTACAAAAGCTTGTTTACTATGCTCAGGGTTTTTCATTGGCGTTGCTTGGCGAGCCTCTTTTTCAGAATAAGATGGAAGCTTGGATGCATGGCCCTGTTGTCCCTGAGCTTTATCGCCGTTATAAACAATATGGTAATGGCGCTATCCCTTCTCCAGAGTCTTTTGATGCTGAAAAATTCAGCGAAGAACAGTTAGAGCTATTAGAAGAAGTCTGGGATGTTTTTGGGCAATTTTCTGCCTGGAAACTGAGGAACATGACACACGAAGAGTCACCATGGAGATCAAACTATATTGAGGGTGTTGGTGGTTCTGAAATTAGTTCTAAGGAGATGGCAGAGTACTTTGCAACTCGGATTAACTAACGAGATGGCAAGAAAATCTAAAAGGATTATCCCCCCTGCTGAATCTACAGGTAAGTTAAAGTTAGGGCCGCAGTCAGGGGGGAATTCAGATCAAAAGAAACCGAAATTTTCATTCTGTTACATCCAAAGCTCTCACTGCATAACGAAATGCCAAAAAGATGAGAAAGCTGGCTTAGCTGATAAATTATACAGATTAAGTCAACTAACATGGGCAGAGATTAAGCAGCAAGGTAGGCATAAGCTTGGATTTGAGAAGATTGCAAGGGGTGCAATTAAAGCAGGTATCCCCGGTCATATAACGGAAGACGTAGATCATTTCTTGGCTTTTAGATTTGATGATTTGAAAGCCATGGTTGGTTATCGTCTTGGATCGACATTTTTTGTTATATGGCTTGATAGAGAGTTCAACCTATACAAGCACTAATAAAACCCACCGTCAGGTGGGTTTTTTATCTTCTCCGTACATGCTGCTGAGAGTCTTAAGAAGAGCCTCCCTAAATTTTTCAGATTCTTGTTGAGCAAAACCTTCTATTGATCTTGGTGATTTTTCTTCATCAATAGCAGCTTGCAAGATCATAACTATTTCTGAATTTAATGAGCGTCCGTTTTTCGATGCTCTTATGGTCAGGTCGCGCTTGAGGCTATCTGGCATTCTTACGCTATATGGGGCTATGTCTCTAACCTTCGTCATACTTACACCGTGATAATCACATTGATATCACAGTGTATTCAAAAAAATTTTGACTTGATATAGTCACGGTGATATGTTTGTGATTCACAATAACTCACGTGGTGGCGATATGGAAAAAGAAGTTAGCAGAATTTTGGTGAGAATGCCTCAGTCGCTAAAAGATGCGATTACAGGAAAGGCCAAAGAAGAATGCCGGTCGTTTAACTCGGAAGTGATTAAGCGATTGCTGGACAGCCTGAAGAGAGAGGGGATAACGGTATGAGGTTTATTGAGGTTGATGAGATTGGCTATGAGAATGCACTTGGTAGAGGTAAATCTTTAGTTAACGTTAATGGCATTGAGTCGATAAGGAGCGGTGAATTTACGGAGATCAGAATGATGTCAGGTGGAATCATTCCTTGCCGTGATTCAGTAGAGTCAATCAAAGCAAGAATGAGTGGTCAGTGGCTTTATAACTACAGTGACTTACAAAAACAGTGAAGCCCCAACTGCGGTTACAGTCAGGGCTTCGGTATCGTAAAACCACGCATAGGAATTAACGACATGACGAGTGTAGCAATTGCAGAACATACAATCAACGTTCCATTCCACGGAACAAATCTCTTTTTGGTCAGCATTAACAATGAACCTTACGTTCCTATGAAACCCGTTGTAGAAGGCATGGGTATGGTTTGGGCTGCTCAATTTGTTAAATTAAAACAGAGATTTGTCAAAGGTATTTCGGAAATCGAAATACCTTCTGCTGGCGGTAAACAGTTAATGATATGCCTTGCCTTTCGTAAGTTTGCGGCTTGGCTTTCAAGCATTCAGCCAAACAAAGTCCGTCCTGAAATCCGCGCCAAGGTAATCCAGTATCAGGAAGAGTGTGACGATGTGCTCTACGAGTACTGGACTAAAGGCCATGTAGTTAACCCACGCAAAGCTAAAAAGGCGTTGCCGGGTAAAATCACCACTGAACAGCAGGAAGCCATTAAACAACTCGTCATGAGTCGCGGTCAGTCTCTGCCAAAAGAAAAACAGGCGAAGGCAATGATTACCATGTGGTCGTCGCTGAAATCTCATTTTGGGTGTTCATACAAAGAAATCAGCGATGAGCAGTTTACCGAAGCTCTGTCACTTGCAGCTCGCGTTCCGCTTGAAGGCGAGTTAATCGGCAAACAAGAGAAGAAAGCAAACGAGCTTTCTGCAAAAGAAGCAAACAGCCTTGTATGGTTATGGGATTATGCCAACCGCTCACAGGCATTATTCCGCGAACTGTATCCGGCGCTAAAACAAATTCAATCGAACTATTCCGGCAGATGCTACGACTATGGTCATGAGTTCTCGTATGTTATCGGAATGGCAAGAGACGTTTTAATAAACCACACACGAGATGTTGATATCAATGAGCCAGACGGACCAACGAATCTTTCCGCATGGATGAGACTTAAGAATAAAGAATTACCTCCTTCAGTACATAACTACTGACAGATAACCAACGCAACGACCCAGCTTCGGCTGGGTTTTTTTATGCCCAAAATTCACCGTAGCCACGCTGCAGCGATTCCTTTTATCTGGAGCAGATTAAATGACAGATATTATAAATAGGAATTGTTATTTAATAATATTTGAAAATGAAAATCATGGACGATAGGAATAAAAGTAGTACTTGTTATTTTTAAGTGACGCATTAAACGCATAAAGCATATGTCTGTTGATCAAGATTCTTGCTTGTTGTAAAATAATTGTTTTGTTCATGTTGCATAGTTTTAAAATGAATAGAAGATTATTTTTCAAAACAATTGCATCTTTGTCTGCAGTCATTCCGTTTTCTTCAATATCTAAATCTTCAAACAGGATGACTAATATGCCTGATATAACCCCAAATGTTGTGATAGGTATGCCATCGCAACTCTTCACAATGGCTAGCTCTTTTAAAACCGTAGCAAATGGAAAAATTTATATCGGTAAGATTGACACAGATCCGGTAAATCCAGAAAACCAGATTCCAGTATATCTGGAACGAGAAGATGGTACTTATGTTCAGGTGCCACAGCCAATCGTTATCAATGCTGCTGGATACCCGGTATACAACGGGCAGATTTCCAAATTCGTTACCGTGCAAGGCCATTCTATGGCTGTTTACGATGCATATGGTACGCAGCAGTTCTATTTTCCGAATGTGCTTAAGTACGATCCTGATCAATTAAGACAACAATTAGAAGACCCGGAAGGTGCTAAAAAATATCATGAATTGCAGATGTCTCGGTGGCGTGATGACGCTGACCCTCGCGGATGGGGAGCAAAAGGTGATGGCATCACCGATGACACATTATCTTTTCAAGAGTTAGAAAAACAAATCACAGGAAGGATTGTTGATCTAAGGGGTAATACATATATAACAGATCAAGTTTTTGATGGGAATAAGTATATAAATGGCTATTTTCGCACAGAGAATCGATTACTGCCAGATGCTGATTTTACTGAAAAAAGAATACAAACTATAAAAAAGGGGATGTATACAGGTTTCAGACCTTCTACTCCTAATCATGTTAAGTCAGGGTTGCGACTGGCAACAATTAAAAATACTGTCATACAAGGTGCTGTTCTTGATTATTATGACAGTGTTCTTTATTGCTTGGTAAATGTGAGTGGCAGCGTTAGTTCTGGTGATGAAGTTAATAAAGTTGTTGCTTATAATTGGTTTGGGAATGAAGAGTTAACTCCTCTTTGGGAGACTAAAGGTAGTAGAGAATTAGGACATCAATGTCTTGGTTTAACCATAGGGCGCGTTGGTTTTCGTAACACAAGAGGCCAGTTACAGATATGGGGGTTAGCTGGTACAGCTAAAGGAGAGGATCGCGCAAAGTATATCACCAGATTCACCCCTACTGATGGTGGTGAAATTGAACCAGAGTTTTTTCTCATATGGGAAGATGGTTACGAGAATCAGGTAAATGTTTTATGCACCGACCCTATGAGTCGATGGCTGATTACTACAGCAAAACGTTATGTTGGCCCAGGTGAGAGCCCATCAACACCTGATCAAATTCGCTATTATGTAAAAGTATTTGATACCAGCAAATTTATTAACCCGCAGGCGTACAATTACGATTATCGTAATGAAGCAACTTTTGAATTTGAAATTGCCGATTTTGTGAGGGATATGCAAACAGTTGCGTGTGACGGTACTGCTATTTATTTTTGTCAGGCTGGATCTGCATATTCTTCAACCAGAAAATATTTGCATCAGTACACACTTGATGGTGTTTATCTTGGGGTGCAGCAAATACAGGCAGGTGCAGGAAGAGCCTATGAAATAGCAGATCCAAATGATACCGGAACGCCAGATGTTAGCAATCTTACATATGAACCAGAAGCAATGTTTTTCCGTATGATTGCAGGTGGGTATGACCTTGTAATGGGGAATACAAATGGCATACCAGATGGTGATAGTGGGCGAGAAACTACATTTTACACATTAATGCCACAACAGGTAATGCATGTAAAAACAACATCAAGAAATCAGCCTGGTATTATCATTGATTCAACCCATGATATTGTCACTAACTCTGGTTTGTTAAGCCTTGGTAAAATTATGCCTGGTGGTGAAGTCATAGAGCAGGCAAACCTTGATGACAAAGGATTCACTGTTTCGAGGGCAACAACACAAGCCGCCCGTTATGATGCAAAGAATACGTTACGGAATGTAACTTTTCATGTTAGTGAAAAAGGTGATACCGGTATTTATGACTTTACCAATGCTCAATGGATATTTAAATCTCCCTTATCAACATCTTCATATTCGTATATCGGTCAGTCAGCGGAGGTTAATGGCTATATAAGTGCTAATAAAGATAATACGTCATCATGTGGGACATCATCTAAACGGTGGACGCAAGTATATGCAACTAATGGGGCAATAAATACTTCAGACCAGACATTGAAAACAAAGCCACTGACAGTAGAGCAACTTTCAGAAATCATGGAGGTGGATCAGGATGCAATTCTTGACGCATGGGGTGACGTAAATATTATCGTTTACCAGTGGTTGTCCGATATTAAGGCTAAAGGTTCGGATACTGCTCGTTGGCATTTCGGAGCAATTGCACAGCAGGTAAGAGATGCGTTTCTTGCAAAGGGGATAGATGGAACAAGATTTGGCTTGCTATGTCATGATAAATGGGATGATGAGTACCAACCTGTAATGGCACAGCGCAAGGTGTCATTTATAGCTAAATCCCCTGAAGGAGAAGACATCGTTCACGAATACTTTGAAGAATACGATACTGGTGACACGGAACTGGTTGTACATGCTGGTGAGCGTTGGGGATTGCGTCCAGATGAATGTTTGTGGTTGGAGGCTGCATTCCAGCGAAGAAGGTGTGAACGCATTGAGTCTCGTTTAACAGAGCTTGAATTGATAATTAAAAAAGCAAAAGAGATAGAGTAGATGGATAAAACCCCAATTCATCACGCACTTTGCGCTGTGGTCGCACAAGTTCTGGTTGGTCTTTTTACCGGAAACTGGGCTTACGGTGCGATAGCCGGTTGTACGTTCTTCATTGCGCGTGAACACACCCAGGCAGAATATCGCTGGATAGAAAAGTTTGGGAAAGGGAAACGTATCAACATGCCGTGGTGGGGAGGTTTTGATCCACGCGTGTGGGATGTGGGAAGTTTGTTGGATTTTTCTTTCCCAATTATCGGATGCTTATTGGTATGGATTCTTGCATCGTAGTTAACACAGAGTTACCTATGAGACAAAACTGAGACACACAAAGCTTTGCACTGGATTGCAAGGCTTTGTGCTATCTGAGATATAGCAATGTTGGTTGCTACACCTTTTCATCAATCCAGCCAGACCACCACTGCATCATTTCTCTGCGCTTAACGTAGCGGATGCCTCACTATCACACGGTGATGGTTCATTACTGCTTTGTAGAATGGATAGAGAACTGAGGATAAAAAGATATCCCAAAACCCCAAAATCTCATCTTTAGGATTTGCAGAAAGGGAGGCGTGAACAGATACCTGCGCATGAAGACGGAACTAGTCCAGATGTGATATTTGTGGTGATCACATACATCATCAACGATGCTCGTTATGGTGAGTTTGATGACTACCCGCTGAAGTGAAAATTGTGTTGTGTACCAAATTGCGTACCAAACTAAAATCACAAATCATGAAACCCTTGTTCATGGCGGTTCTCAGGGGTGTTGCGCGTAATCGTGAAACAAAAAGGTAGATTGTTGCTTACCGTCATTCATCATTAGGTTAAATCCGTTATTTCTGCTGTGTGTCAGAGTATCAAATATCACCGTGCTAATCAGCTTTAGAGCGACAATTTGGCAGAGAGTGGCAACTGATAATGTCAGATTAAAAATGAGATAACTGTCACATTTTCTTGCACTTTATTCCAGCCAGTTCATCAGGATTTCCGTAAAAAGAACTGCTATTTGAAACTCCTGAGGATTTGCTGTTGAAACGCCGTCTTATTATTGCTGCTTCTTTGTTCGTTTTTAATTTATCGTCTGGTTTTGCGGCGGAAAATATTCCCTTTTCACCCCAGCCTCCAGAGATTCATGCAGGGTCATGGGTCTTGATGGATTACACAACCGGTCAGATCCTCACGGCGGGTAATGAGCATCAACAACGCAATCCTGCCAGCCTGACTAAGCTGATGACTGGCTATGTTGTTGATCGTGCAATCGATAGCCATCGCATTACGCCAGACGATATTGTCACTGTAGGACGCGATGCGTGGGCGAAAGATAATCCGGTATTTGTCGGGTCTTCACTGATGTTTTTGAAAGAGGGCGATCGCGTATCGGTACGTGATTTAAGCCGTGGTTTAATTGTGGACTCCGGAAATGACGCTTGTGTTGCACTGGCTGATTATATTGCCGGTGGGCAACGGCAGTTTGTCGATATGATGAACAATTATGCTGAGAAGTTGCATCTTCAGGATACGCATTTTGAAACAGTGCATGGTCTGGATGCACCCGGTCAGCACAGTTCGGCCTATGATTTAGCCGTGCTTTCTCGCGCTATCATCCACGGCGAGCCTGAGTTTTATCATATGTACAGCGAAAAAAGCCTCACCTGGAACGGTATCACCCAGCAAAACCGTAACGGATTATTGTGGGATAAAACCATGAATGTTGACGGCCTGAAAACCGGACATACTTCCGGTGCCGGGTTTAATCTCATTGCTTCGGCGGTGGATGGTCAGCGTCGTCTCATTGCGGTGGTGATGGGGGCTGACAGCGCAAAAGGCCGCGAAGAAGAAGCAAGGAAGCTGCTGCGTTGGGGGCAACAGAACTTTACTACGGTGCAAATTTTGCACCGGGGGAAAAAGGTTGGCACAGAACGAATCTGGTATGGCGATAAAGAAAACATCGCTCTGGGAACGGAACAAGAGTTCTGGATGGTGCTGCCAAAAGCGGAGATTCCTAATATCAAAGCAAAATATACCCTTGATGGTAAAGAACTGACCGCGCCAATTAGCGCCCATAAGCGGGTAGGGGAAATTGAACTTTATGACCGCGATAAACAGGTGGCGCACTGGCCGTTGGTCACCCTGGAATCTGTCGGGAAAGGCGGTGTGTTTTCCCGGCTGAGTGATTATTTCGAGCATAAAGCCTGACCTTTCTTACGCCGCAGACTGGCAGGAGTGCGAGTCTGCTCGCATAATCAACACTCATTCCTTGTGGTTTTTATATTACAAAGCATACTGTATATAAAACCAGTATAAGTGGAGGCGTCATGAACTACGAGATTAAGCAGGAAGATAAACGTACCGTTGCAGGTTTCCATCTCGTTGGCCCGTGGGAACAAACGGTAAAGCAAGGTTTTGAGCAGTTGATGATGTGGGTTGATAACAAAAATATTGTTCCGAAGGAGTGGGTGGCGGTCTATTACGATAATCCAGATGAAACACCTGCCGAAAAGTTACGTTGTGACACCGTAGTTTCGGTGGCAGATAATTTCACACTTCCCGAAAACAGTGAGGGCGTCATCCTGACAGAAATTTCGGGTGGTCAGTATGCGGTGGCGGTAGCTCGCGTAGTGGGTGATGATTTTGCGAAACCCTGGTATCAGTTCTTTAACAGCCTCTTGCAGGACAGTGCTTACGAAATGTTACCAAAGCCCTGCTTTGAGGTTTATCTGAACAATGGCGCGCAAGATGGTTATTGGGATATCGAAATGTATGTCGCGGTGCAGCCAAAACGGCGCTGATAAATGACGTCGGGTCAGAGGTTAACCTGATTGCCACGCTGTTTTTCGTTATGTAAAAGAGTAAGATCCGCCTTCAGTTTTCTGACAACCAAACCGGGAACGTCCGCTATTCCCGGTTTGCCGGACAGAGTTGTTACATAGCGTTATTGCACCAGGTTTGTCAGATTGCACATTATGATCGTTTTTTCCCTCTTACACGGAGTGCCCGCGTGCGTGCCGATAAGTCCTTAAGCCCGTTCGAAATTCGAGTCTACCGTCATTACCGCATTGTTCATGGTACTCGGGTTGCGCTGGCGTTCTTGCTCACCTTTCTCATCATTCGCCTGTTTACTATCCCGGAAAGCACCTGGCCGTTGGTCACTATGGTAGTGATCATGGGACCAATTTCGTTCTGGGGTAACGTCGTCCCTCGTGCGTTTGAACGTATTGGCGGTACGGTGTTTGGCTCAATTTTAGGTCTTATTGCTCTGCGACTGGAGTTAATCTCTTTACCGCTGATGTTAGTCTGGTGCGCGGCTGCCATGTTTCTTTGTGGCTGGCTGGCACTCGGCAAGAAACCGTATCAAGGCTTATTGATTGGTGTGACGCTGGCAATTGTTGTTGGTTCCCCAACAGGTGAAATTGATACGGCATTATGGCGAAGTGGCGATGTGATCCTCGGCTCTTTACTGGCAATGCTGTTTACCGGTATCTGGCCGCAACGGGCGTTCATCCACTGGCGCATTCAACTGGCGAAAAGTCTGACCGAGTATAATCGGGTCTATCAATCTGCATTCTCACCGAACTTACTTGAACGCCCACGTCTGGAAAGCCATCTGCAAAAACTCCTGACCGATGCCGTGAAAATGCGTGGGCTGATTGCGCCTGCCAGCAAAGAAACCCGTATTCCAAAATCGATATATGAAGGTATCCAGACTATTAACCGTAATCTGGTTTGTATGCTGGAGCTGCAAATCAATGCTTACTGGGCCACGCGCCCCAGCCATTTCGTGTTATTGAACGCGCAAAAACTGCGTGATACACAGCACATGATGCAGCAAATAGTGCTGAGCCTTGTTCATGCGCTGTACGAAGGTAATCCTCAGCCGGTTTTTGCCAATACGGAAAAATTGAACGATGCTGTGGAAGAGTTGCGCCAGTTGCTCGATAACCACCATGAGCTGAAGGTCGTGGAAACACCGATTTATGGCTATGTGTGGCTGAACATGGAAACGGCACATCAACTTGAGTTGCTATCGAATCTGATTTGCCGGGCCTTGCGCAAATAATTCCTGAACTTCAGAATCATCTTGCAGCTGCTTCGATTCAGCAAGGATAAAGGGTATGATAGTGAAAAGGGATAAAAGCATTGTCATCTGCGGCAGCTATGAGTAATGTTGGCCCTAACGAATAGCGGTTGCTTAAACGAATCCGACTCTCACATTATCAGGGGTATAAAAATGGAAACTACCAAGCCTTCATTCCAGGACGTACTGGAATTTGTTCGTCTGTTCCGCCGTAAGAACAAACTGCAACGTGAAATCCAGGACGTTGAGAAAAAGATCCGTGACAACCAGAAGCGTGTCCTGCTGCTGGACAACCTGAGCGATTACATTAAGCCTGGTATGAGCGTAGAAGCAATCCAGGGCATCATCGCCAGCATGAAAGGTGACTATGAAGATCGCGTTGACGATTACATCATCAAAAATGCAGAGCTTTCCAAAGAACGCCGCGATATCTCTAAAAAGCTGAAAGCTATGGGTGAAATGAAAAACGGCGAAGCAAAGTAATTTCTGCTTTATTTGATGAGGGTTGCCCGGCAACCCTCATTATTCATTGACTCTTTTCTGTGTATCAAAAGTCATCATTCCCATCTGATAACATATCGAAATTAGCGACAGCCTTCTTTTGTATGCAGCAAGGCAAAAAGTTCTGCAACTCCGATGTTATTAATCGCACTGGTCACTAACACGTTGCGCGCTCCAGCTTCCCGTAACCAACATTTCACCAAAGATAGTTGTGCCACGCTGGCTAAATCCGCTTTGGTTACTATCCCAATGACCGGGCGATTCATTGACATGGTAAAACCTGGCGAAAAAGGTGACCACGGTGCGTCCGCATTTAGCACCAGCGCGATAATGTCCGCTTCGCAGGCGCTGACCAGCAGTGCGCTGTAAAGGCTGCGGTTTTCGAGGTATTCGCCTGGTGTGTCAATAGTGGCCGGTGACCAGACGATTGCCTGCGTTTTCTGATACTGAAGATCTTCTCCGCGCAGACATTGCGTGAGTGACGTTTTTCCGCACTGACTGGGACCAATAAGCATCATACGTTGCATAACGTCAGGTCCGTGTAATGGGGCAGGCGGTAAAGTGCATCATTTCACCCAGCGTGCGGGTAACCTGATTAAGTGCATATTCGATAGCTGAAACATCGCCAGTCAGTACTACGGCACCAGTGAAACGATCAAGAAAACCAATTTCTACTGCTCCTGACTTTGTAGCGATATCGCACGCGATAATAGACGCTTCGCTGGGGGTAATCGTCAGTATGCCAATGGCGGAAACGGTATCTGGTAAACCTAATTTCTTAAACAGATCCTTCCCTGGATTAGCAATGACATGAGCCAGCGTGACCTGCTTACCAGGGACATATTCCTGAATCATCCGTTCAGTTGTGTGCAGAGTTGTCATTATCCCTCCACCATCTGACGCCACATGGCTTCATGCGGACGGGCAATCACCGAGCGATAGACCAGCAACCCTTTTTCACCTGCGCGCTCGCTGGCGACAGAGACCGCGTTATTAACATCTGAAATATCGCCAGCAACCACCATGTAGCATTTCCCCCCAATGCCAAAAGCCATATGCACGCGAACGAGAGTGACATTCGCAGCTTTAACAGCACAATCGGCAGCATCAATGCAGGCTGCCACACTCCAGGTTTCGACCACACCGACAGCCTGACGCTGTTCAACATGGTTCAGTCCGCTGATTGCGGGAAGGATACTGGGGTGAATATTAGGGAGGATCAGACTGTCGACCAGCATTTCACCTGCAAGGGAAGCGCCGCTGTTGATAGCCTGTTGCACCGCACCGACATCGCCACCAAGCATCAGCAGAAATTTCCCAGGGCATAGCGTTTTGCTGACCAGTAACTCAACATTGGCGCTTTTCAGCATGGCATCGCCGGTTTCCATCCCTTTCGCGATACTGCTAAGTTCTAAAATACCTACCGCTTTCGACATGGTTAACCTCTCACAACCGTAATAGCGTTTTCTGTCACATCACTGATCGTGCCATCAATACTGGCATGAATAGGGGCACCTAATGTGCTGTGTGGAATTTGGCCTACACATTGCCCACGAACGACGCGATCGCCTTTTTGTACACATGCAATTGCGCTGGCACCGATATGCTGGCGTAACAATAGTGTCACTTTTTCGGGCTGAGGCACTTGTTCAGACAATGGCGCATCCTGATACCACGGGGTTAATCCCAGTCTGGTTACCAGCCGTTTTACTGGGATCAGCCGATAATTTGCCATGACATCCTCAGGATTTAAGGCGCCTTCGTAGCGGAGATTTTTGGCGCGTAATTCCTGCTTAAGCAGGCGGTTTATGCGCATCGGCGAAATACCTACCGGACAGGCGACGCTGGCACAGACGTTGCATTCCGAACAGGTGAGAGCTGTCAGTAACAGTTGCGGCGTAGCGAGCTGTTGATAGTTAACCGCACGTACTAACAAATGTGGCGACAGTTCGTGACCAATTAAATGACGTGGGCAGAGATCGGTACATAAGCGGCATTGCTCACAAACGGTTTTCGCGACGGCAAGTACGCTACGGTCATCCTGCATTCGACGTTGGATGAGTGAATGAGAATTGGGTAAAACCAGCAAGCCGCCAGTGGTTTTGCTGACTGGCGTGTCGAGCGATGTGATCAAACTACCCATCATCGGACCGCCATTGATAAAACCAGGATTATCCACTGTTGCGCCGCCTGCCAGCGCCAGTACTTCGCGTAAAGACATCCCGATGGGAACGGTCACTGTTATTGGTTTAGCCACTGCACCATTAACAGTAAGCGTGCGTCGCGTCACCGGATACTGTTGTTCAACGGCTCTGGCAATATTCAGTACGGTTTGCACATTATTGACCACCACACCGACGCTAACGGGTAACGCAGCGGGAGGAACGCGGCGACCTGTTGCCATCCAGATGGTCAGCACTTCGTCTCCTGCGGGGTAAACGTCGGGCAAAATATGCAGCCGGATATCCGTCGGAAGCAATGATGTGAGTGCGTTTATTGCCGGTTGATACTTCTCTTTCAGCGCGATAATTCCGCTACTGGCTCCGGTGGCTTTCATCGCATAGTGAACACCGCGAAGCAGGCGGCTGGCTTGCTGTGCCATTAACTGTTGATCTACTTTTAACATTGGTTCACATTCCGCCGCATTCACCAGGAAAGTGTCAACCCGCGCCTGCAGCTTAATATGTGTTGGAAAGCCTGCGCCACCAGCACCCACGACGCCTGCTGCCTGTACTCGCTCGCGGATCGTCTGTTCGTCAATGGACATTAACTCGCCGTTCATAACAACTCCTCAAGCAGTTCTGCTATAACGATGGCATCAGCCGCTCGTGGATTGGTACGCAGTGTGGCATCCGCTAGCGTAGCCCGAACCATATCTGGAATACGTGATGACCATTCTGCTTTTTTTTCTTTCAGTGCATTGGCGAGAGTCGGCATTGAACAGGCTTTTTTTATCTGTTCAATATGTTGAATGAGTGCATTCAGGCTTGCGGTGTCATTGGCATCGTCAGGGCATAAATGGCACGTTTTCGCCAGCCGGGCATAGCGTTTGGCTGCACGCGGATCGCCAGCATTAAAACGAATAACCGTCGTGAGCAGGAGCGCATTCGCCAGGCCGTGTGGCAGATGAAACTGCCCGCCGAGTTGATGGGCAATTGCATGATTTAACCCAAGCCCAGCCTGACTAAAGGCCATTCCTGCAAGAGTAGATGCATTATGCATTTTGCCGCGAGTGGCAAGACAATCGCCTTTATTCACTGCTGTGGGCAGGTAGTGAAAAACAATTTGCACGGCTTTTTCGGCCAGTGCATCCGTGAAGTCACTGGCACGGGGAGAAACATAAGCTTCAAGGGCATGGGTTAAAACATCCATTCCGGTATTGGCAGTTATCGCGGCTGGCACACTGACGACCAGTGAGGGATCGAGAACCGCTATATCCGGATAAAGCGCATTATCGAAAAGAGGATATTTAATCCCTTTATCGGGATCGCTGATGACACAGGCGCTGGTCACTTCCGAACCGGTGCCGCTGGTGGTGGGAATAGCAACGCAGGTTTCAATCTCAATAGCACACTGGCGACTAAACCAGACAATCGCTTTTGCGGCGTCCAGTGCAGAGCCGCCGCCAAAACCGATAACTACATCCGGGCGTAAAGTCTGCATTTGTGCAATGCCTTTTACCACGGTCTGGATCGTTGGATCGGGCGTTATTTCGCTAAAAATACTGATGCGGTTGCTATCAGGCAGCGACTGACGCAACGTGTCAATCAATGGCGAACCTGCAAGGAAGGCGTCGCAAATAATCCAGATGTGCTTATTGGTGAAACGGCTAAGGACTTTGAGACTTCCCAAACCACTGTATAAACGTGTCTGCAATGAAAAAGTATTCATTTCCGTTTCTCTAGCGAATGGAAAAGCCACTGGTTAACACGCAGCGTCGTGAGCGGGCAAAAGTCCGTGCTGACGTTGTCCCTTCTCCGGTCGGTGTAGCAATGGTGAAGGTCGTAAAGCCTTCGCCGCCAACGCCAATACCAGCCCAGGAGGGACCGTTTTTGACAAAGATTGAGGTTTGCATAACGCGCGCAGCAAGGTTGAGTCGTGAGACGTTCTGCGAGTGCATAATTGCCGTGTGGTGCAAACCGTCTTCGACTTTCAGCGCCAGGGTGAGCGCGCTGTCAAAATCGCTGACTTTCACAATGGGTAGCATCGGCATCAGTTGTTCACAGGTAACCCAGTTATCATCGGCGTCAACAACGGCAATCAGTAATCGTGGCGTTTTCTGCGGTAGAGGAATTCCAGCCGCTTCCAGAAGATGGCATGGACTTTTGCCGACCAGTTTTTTATTGGCGACACCATCTGGCAGACAAACGGCGCGCAATTTTTCAGTTTGCTCATGGTTAAGAAGAAGGGCGCCAAAACTTTGCATCTGTTGAATTAAATACTCTGCCACTGACGCCACGACAATCAGGCTTTTTTCAGCGATACACGGCAGGTTGTAATCGAAAGAAGCGCCGTTGATGATGTCTTCGGCAGCTTTCACAATATCCGCCGTTTCATCGACAATACACGGCGGGTTACCCGCACCGGCACCAATCACTTTCTTGCCACTTTTCATCCCATTGCGACGATACCCGGACCGCCGGTAATCGCCAGAACGCTGATTTTAGGGTGCGCCATCATCTGTTCGGTGGCTGTAAAGGTCGGTTCAGATACGGTAACGATCAGGTTATGAATGCCACTACAGCGAAACGCGATGTCTTCGATTATGGCAATGAGTTTCAGCGATACGTTTTTGGCTCCCGGATGAGGACTGAAGTAGACGCTATTGCCTGCTGCCAACATGCTGATGCTGTTATTAATGACGGTTTCCGTGGGATTGGTACTCGGCGTGACCGAGCCAATAACACCAAATGGAGAGTATTCAAATAAAACCATGCCTCCATCACCGGTTAGTGCAGTGGTGGTTAAATCTTCAATTCCTGGCGTGTTACCAAGTGCCGCTTTGTTTTTCAGATACTTATCTTCTTTATTTCCCATTCCCGTTTCGCTGGCGCTTTCTTCTGCCAGTTCGGTAAGGCGGGGCGTTAATTCTTCGCGAATGGCGCTGATAATGGCGCTGCGGGTTTTAAGCGGACACTGTTGAAAGCGCAAAAAGGCCAGGTGTGCCGCGCAGACGGCCTCATCGACAGTCTGGAAAATCCCATTTCTTTGCATTTGCGACGCACTGGGCATCAGTTGTTCGCGCAGGATATTGCGGATAATCGCTTCTAATTCAGTGGGATTCATAGGTTTGCTCCTGCGTTAATTGCTGCCATTGCGGTTTGGGCAATATCCATGTCTTGTTCAACGCTACCACCGCTGATGCCAAGCCCCCCGAGCAATATTCCGTCACGCCAGAGGGGAAAACCGCCACCAAAAGTGACGACTTTGCCTTGCATATGGCTTTCGAGTCCGTAAAGCGGCGCTCCGGGTTGTACGGCGTCAGCAAGTTTGTGTGTTGCCGTTTTCATCGCCACGGCGGTCCAGGCTTTTTTCGGTGCCAGTTCACTGCTGACCAGCAGGGCATCGGGCATCCGCCAGGTAACACTTTCTGTCCCGTTGGCATCAACAATGCTGATGACAACGGGAATATGTAGTTCATCCGCGCGTATTGCCGCGCTACGAATGAGCTGGTGAAGATCCTGAAAAGTGAGCGACATCGTGCGTTCCTTTAATGCTGGAGTGTGGTTGGCTTCGTGATAACGTTTTGTGATTTCCTGAATCATCAGGTTTTGATGAGCAACGTTGTCTTCCACGCGGGCGAGGGCATACAGGCAATCGGAAAGTCGGTTGATATAGTGCAACAAAACATTCCGGACGGTGGTTTCCGTTGTCAGTTCAACCAGACGTCTTTCAGCCCGCCGGGCTACCGTGCGGGCGACATGCATACGGCTCGCGGCTTCACAACGACCAGGCAGAATGAAGCTGTGAACTGGAGGGACAGCGTTCATTGCGCTGTCGATCGCTTTTTCCAGCGCGGCAATTTCTTCTGTTCCGATGTAACGCTGCTGCGCTGACGGCTGTTCGCTTTCACTGGCGAGTTCGGCGCTAAACCAAAATATTTGTTGCTGAATGGCTTCCAGGAAGATGCGATGGCTTTCGATGGAGGTGGCGCAATAACACAGACTGAGCGTCGCGTTCAGTTCATCCAGCGTGCCATAGGCTTCGACACGTCGATGAGTTTTACTGACACGCTGTCCGGTAAATAGAGATGTACTTCCTGAATCACCTGTTCGGGTATAAATCGCCATCGTTAAAGTCCTTAGCGTGAAAGCGTATCGACAATGCCGACCACTGCCAGATCAATGGCTTCGTTGGGGCCGGAAAAAACATGTCTGGCGCTGGAGCCGCTGCTGAGGAGTACCAGTTCACCAACGCCTGCGCCGACTGAATCAACGGCAACTTCGTCGCCGGTTAACGGTGTGAGAGGCAATTCGCCGTCGGCACTGACCCGGCGAACCAACAGCAGTTTTTTCCCGATCAGAGAAGGTGATTTTTGCGTGGATACCACCGCGCCGGTGACTCGAGCCAGATGCATGGGTTACTCCTGCCTGATTAACTGAATGTTTCGGGTAATTGCCGCTTCACGCGCAAGTGCGGTCACACAACATTTCCGCTGTAGTACCAGTATCCCCGCGCATAACGGTGCTACGTCGGCATAACTTAAAAGTCGACCACGATGAAGGTGGATTGGTTGTCCTTGTTCGTCGCACCAGCTTAGCGGTAGACGGGCGAGAGTCTTCAATTCAATGGCGTTCAGTAAATGACGCTGCAACGATAATTGAAGGTGCATTCCCCATGCTAACGCCTCGTGAAGGTGGGTTACTGCTCCGCCTGACGTATCGTTCTCTGCAAGCTGTCGCAACAACGGCAGATCGACGTATCGAATTTGTAACGATGCATACTGATGAACTATCTTGTGAACGCTGGCTTCTCGCAGTTGCGAAACGGTCAGCGTGAGTGTTTTTTCCGCACGTTGTTTCAGGCGAAAAATCACTTCGTCAACAATGCGTTGCATCAGCACATGATTCATGGCAGCGCCACCAGCATGGCAAAAACGTCAGGATTATCAGCGCCTGCAGCGTTGGCTTCGTCGGTATCAATATGCATTTCAAGACGCATATCCGGTGAGACGCGAACAGCCACGTTATCGAATATCAGTCGTCGCTCATCACCTTCAATGGCGACCGCCACTTTATCGCCATGCGTAACGCCATAAATCAGGGCATCAAGCGGAGACATATGGATATGCCGTTGCGCGACAATTACGCCAGAAGCGATTTCCAGTTCGGCAAACGGGCTTATCAGTCGAATCCCCGGTGTGCCGCTGAGATCGCCTGACATGCGTAGCGGAGCGGTGATCCCCAATGTTCTGGCATCTGTCCGGGAAATTTCCACCTGGCTTGCGTTGCGTAGCGGTCCCAACAAGCGAACGTTGTGCAATTTGCCTTTTGGTCCCACCAGCGTAACAACTTGTTCAGCAGCGAATTGACCTGGTTGCAATAACGGTTTTTTCTCGCTGATCGGTTGTTCAGGAAAAAGGCGCACATAATCCGCAGTCGAAAGGTGAATATGACGACTGGAGACGCCCAGAGGGATAGGGCGCTCGCGCATCTCATCCAGAACCTGGCTCACTGTTTCTTGCAAGGTTTGTTTGTCCATTGTTACTCCTCTCGCTTATCGGAGTGGAGGCAAAGTGAACGTGGCTCACCTTTTTGCCGTTGACACGCCGGGTCAAGACACAAATTACAACTGATACTCTCTGAGGTGACTGTGGCTGCTGGTGTTTCGCTTGCTTCAACCCTTACATTCAATGCTTCTGTTGTGCGGGACAGTATTCCCTCTCCTGGACGGGCAATCACTTTGTGCGCGACAAAGCCATTTCGCTGCCCGGCGAAGCTGGCACCCGTCTCGATCGCTGCATTAACCGAGGCGACGTCACCGGTGATTTTAATGAGCGTCCAGCCTGAGCCATTGGTCTTCTCAAGACCAACCAGCGTGATGGACGCGGCTTTTGCCATAACATCCGCGCAACTGATGGCGAGTGCCAGACCACTGACTTCAAGTAATCCCAGTGATTGCTTCACGCTGTGCTCCTTAGCGAATTGGGTTATGCAGATTTTGGTAAAATGGCCTCAACATCGCTGTGCGGCCGTGGGATGACATGGCTGGATTTCACTTCGCCAACGGCGCTTGCGGCGGCGCTCCCCGCGTCAACGGCGGCTTTTACTGCGCCAACATCGCCGCGCACCATCACTGTGATCAGACCTGAACCAATCTTTTCATAGCCGACCAGTTGTACGTTGGCGGATTTAACCATGGCGTCTGCGGCTTCAATCGCGCCGACTAACCCTTTTGTTTCAACCAGTCCCAGTGCGTTATTCATACGGTGTTTCTCCTGTGGATTATGAGTGGTATTCCTTGAAGGGAATCCCTTTGACCAGCCGGGCTGCGTTATTGCCGGTGCTGCGCCGGGCATGGTTATCTTGTTGATGCATCAGCGTAAACAGTGGCGCTGATGCCGGTAAGTTTTTGTAATGCACAATCAGTTTTTCCCGGTCACAGGCTATGCCAACCAACAGGGGAGACTGACGAGCAGCCTGCCAGGCGCTATCGATGATTTCACCTGATGGAATGTGTTGAATGCGAAAGGGAATACCTTCCTCTTCAATGCCAAGAAGAACCTCATTCCATTTATTGATACAGTCACCGATTTCAGTGACGACAATGGTTGGTGCTCGCTCTTTACTTTCCATGAACCGACGCCTTGTGCCAGGAGATGAGTAGCCCGGTAGCCACCGCATTGCGCGGGCCTTCTCTACCACGGATATTCCCCCGCCCGGCGACCAGTCGATAATGTGCCAACGCATCGGTGACTAACTGCGGGACTTCGAAATCCAGTGAAGAGCCACCCACCAGTACGACGAACGGAATGTCGCGAATATTTCCACCAGGACTTACCTGACGTAGTGCGCGCAGGGCATTTGTTACGAAGACTCGCTCTTTTGCACTGCGACGAATGGTTCGCACTTTTTCCAGCGTTATATCACCGGGAATGGGCACCAGTTCGTCGGGTTTCACCACACAAACACGGGCAAATACCTGGGGGGATAGTGGGGTAGGGAAGAACTGAACGCTGCCGTCTTCATGGCGTAAGTGGAACAGGCTTTCTACTTTTGCCAGTGGGTGTTTTTTGATCTCTTCTGCCAGATAGCGATCATTTAAGCCCAGTTCCCTGGCAATAATCATCGTCACCATGTCGCCCGCTCCCGCAAGGTGAGTGGCAATCATTTCCCCTTTTTGATTGATGATGGAGGCATCGGTAGAACCTGCGCCTAAGTCCAGAATTGCCAGGGGACGTGTAGTTCCTGGGGTAGTTAACGCTCCCTGAATGGCTGCCTCTGCTTCTGCGCCTCCGACCTGAACATCAACATGCAGTTTTTGCTTAATTTCGCTGGCAATCATCGCCATTTGCAGACGGTCGGATTTCACCATAGAGGCGATGCCCACTGCCTGTTCCAGTGAAAATTCGCCTGCCAGACCACCGGTTACGCTGACGGGAACTGATGTATCTATCGCCAGCAAATCCTGAATAAAAATTTCGTTGCTGGGTTTATTGGTCAGCTCCGCCATGGTCTGGCGAACATTTTCCAGCATCCCGCCGATGTTGGTGCCCGGTTCGCCCGTCACATTTTCCAGTTTTGGGCATTCACCGACCGCTTTCATAATGGCATCGGCCCCGGCAGCAACATCAACCCGAGTCGTGCGCCCGGCAGAAAGTAATTCGATATTTCCGGCGGGTATCGAACGAGCTTTAACGTCGCCAGAAGGTGTTTTCACGACCACTGCTGAACGGTTGCCGATTAGCGCCCGTGCGACAGGAACGATATTTTTAGTCTCTTCGGCATTGAGGGCGAAAACGGTGGCTATCCCATATGGGTTAGACAGGGTTTCGATAACTTTCCCGGGAACGGCGACTTCAATAGCAGCTAACATGCCGAGCGGAATACGATCGATGTAGAGGACTTCATCAACAATGGGTAAAGGGTTTTCCAGTCGGTTACTGACCAGCACGCCATCGTCGCGTTGCAGAATAACGCCTGTCAGCTGATATCCGGCACGCACGGAGGCATTTATCATGGTTGCGATATCGGCAAAATCAAATGCCGATGACACGACCAGAATGTACGGTGTGTCCGCCGGGCGTGTTAACAACTCTTGCGGAGTGATAGTGAGTCCCACACCCAGCCCCACTCCGCCTGGAGTTTTCGGGTTATGACCGATCATGGTTGATTCAGTGATAATGGTTTCCGTAATGGTTTCCATCGCCACATCGCCAATGACCGGGGTTGCTTCGTTGATACGAATAAGCGAAATATCGCTGACATTGATGCCGACTTTTTTCGTTGCCTGTGCGAGCGCCTCCTGAATGCCATGTACGTTACGCAACGTACCTTTGATTCCGGTGGTTTCTGCCAGGGCGCTGCTCACGAACGACATTTCGCCAGACGCATTGAGCATTGCCAGCGCAACCTCTGTGGATGAGTTGCCGATATCAATGCCTGCTATATATCGCATAGTTCGTCCTTAATCGTTGCCTTTCAGTTTTTTACGCTCGACATAGAGTTCCGCAGCTTCACGGACAAATGCGGCACAGATTTTGGCCTGATAACGACGTTCAAGATCGTCGGCAATGGCAATGAGTTCTTGCTTAGTCGAACGATAAGGGCGTAACGCATTGTAGATTTCGAGGATGCGATCATCCGGCACTGAGGTAAGCTCGGCGGCGCGTTCAAAATTCATCGCCAGGCGATCGCGTCCAGCATCTCTGGCAATCGCGGCCTGAATACGCAACGTTTCCGGGGTTATGCGCATGTCCTGGGCGGTGACTTTATCGCTGAGTACATTTTCCAGAGTGAAATCGTCGAGCGTTTTATTAGTCGCCGTTTTGACCCATTCTGGATGTTTATTTGCCAGCGGGTAATCACTCACTTTGGCGTTCAGTGTTGATGAGTGGGATGGCGCAGAGACAGGAGCTGTATCCTGGAGACTGTTCATTCGGTTCAACACGTCCCTGACCATCGACTCAATTGCATCGGTATTCATGAAGGTTTCCTTTGTTAAAACGTCACGCGCAGTTCTTGCGGTTTTTTGCCAGTGACCACGTACTTAGTCTCTTTGATATGTAAGATGGCGGACTTGGCCTGGTATTTCGGTCGTGCCATTTGATCATTGAGGGTCGGAACAGGTTGTGGAGACTCGCGCTTCGCATAACGCGCGGCGTTTTTGCCAATCTGGCGATACGTTTCCAGCGTCAACAAAGGTGCTTGTGGGAAAAGCTCCAGGTTAGACAAAGGAGGAAGACCTTGCTGGTGGATAACCGTGGTGCCTTTCGACTGAATACCAATAGCAATGCCGGAACCGCTAAGACGATCGCCTTCAACCGCCACGAAGGCGACATCAGACGATTTAAAGCAGCGAATCACACGGGCTTTAATACCTTCTTCTTCGATACCGGCAATCACTTCGCGCAATATGTTTTTATGCGGAATGCCGATAATATTGACGGTCTGCGCCAGACCAAACGCCGGACCTACAGCGATAATGACTTCATCTTGCTGAGTGCCTTGTTGGGCTTCGCCAATTTCGGTCAGAAAACTTTCGTTATCCGGCGCGGAAGAGACCGGTGCGCGAAATGAAACGGACTTATCGCTGGTTTGCATTTCTGCCAGCACGTCTTCGATTATCTGACGTAGTAATTTTTCGTTAATTTCCATTTCTCACCCTTAGTCAATTTCGTTGGGATCAAGTGCACCGGGAATATTTTTGATCTCTTCCCAGCGTTCCCCTTGCAGGCGATAACCCGTAGCCGGTCCGGCGTAATCATTGACGTCATTGACCGCAGAGAGCACTTGTCCGTCATCGACGATAATGGCTGAGGTATGGAGATAGTCGCCGGTCAGTTTCGCTTTTTGCATGTTGAGCATGTCCTGGGCGACATCGGTGAAACCGCCTTGTGCCAGGGCTTTCACCACTTCCAGGCTGTTACGGTTTTTATTGATAATTTCCTGGGCGAACTTGATGTCTTCCACGATGTTGCGCTCTGGCATATCTTTCGAACCGTGGGCATAGGTTGCCGCTTCGACCTCTTCATCGGTGATAGGCGGTAATCCCATACCGGCAAAGACAGCCTGTAAAGCACGTGCGGCTTTATTGCGGATAGCGATAACATCTTCTTCGCGCACCGGTCGCAGGCCGCCATCAACCTTCAGGTCACGTTGAATTACGTTGTAATCATCGAAGTCTTCGGCATCTTCGTTTGAACCGGCAAACATGTTGTCGTAGTTCGGCACAGCGGAAAAACCGGAAGAGATAAAGTCGGTGCCCGGCAGAAACTGCATCAGAAAACGTGCGGTACGGCGCATATCTGAGTGAGTAAAGGTCTGGTCATTACTGGAGGCGCATTCCAGATCCAGCGATGAACAAATTAAGTTTTCCGCCAGTACTGCGCGGATGCCTGACGGCACTGCCGATGGAACGCCGATGCAGCTTACGGAACCATTCTGTAGACCCTGAACGCCAGCAGCTTTGGTGATGTAAATGCAACGAGCCTCGAGATAAAGCATTGATTTTCCTTCAGCGTAGCCCATCTGTACTTCAGAGCCGGAGCCGGAAGTAAAGCGCATTTTTAAGCCGCGAGAAGCATAAGATGACGCGAGAAATCCTTTTGACCACGGTGTATCGTCGCCGTCGGTGAAAACGGGTTCCGTGCCGTAGACAGAAATCGTTTCGGCGTAGCAGGTATGGCCTAACATACCGAGTTTCAGTTCGGTGGCTTCCTCCAGTGAACACTGGGTCAACACGCCCGGGCGTCCCACCTGTGAACCGACCAGCAGAGCGATGGCGTTGAACGGTGCATAGCGAGCAACGGCAACGGTGGTTTCCTGTTCGTCAAATCCGCGCCATGCGCCTTCAGCCGCATCGGCAGCAATTTGTACCGGATTATCTTTGATGTTGGTGACGTGAGCCTGTTGCGATGGTGTTCGACGAGCGCGCATTTTCTGCATCGCCATCATCATCTCTACCACGTTCATCTGTGAAACCACTTCGACGATTTTGGCGGGCGTCATCGCGGTGGTCAGGGGAACAATATCGCTACGTTTGACATTTGGATCGCACAACATATTGGCAAGTTTGACCGAATCCATCGCGATGACTTCTTCAGCGCGCGCGAGATTGATACCGTAGCGAGCGATAAAGTGGTCGATCAGGTCAAACTGGCTAGCGGGTTTTCCATCTAGTTCGGTCACGACGCCGTTAACAATTTTGATTGACGGTTTAGGATCGTTCGGGCTTTCCATAGCAATGAAGCCTTCTTCAATCCACTCTTTAACGAAACCGTCCTGGTTGACCGGGCGTTTTGCCAGTGCTTCAAATCTTTTCGATCTCATGAATCTGCCTCAGGGAATTCAGATGTAGGAAGGGCGATCGTTTTTCGGCGTATCGCCGAGAGTCGAAAGTACGGTTTTACCGATTTCGCGTGCGGAGATGACCGCCTGGCGGACTGCGCCGGAGTCACCCGAGATAATCAGAATGACTTCATTGCTGTAGCTGGTGCCATGAGCAGGGGAGCTGTATGCCACGACATCCACATTGGCGGACTTCAGCGCGGTGTCGGCCATCAGAACACCCACAGCAGCAGGAGCGCCGACAATAACGCCGCAAGCGCGACCCAGTGGTGCGCCAAACGCTTTTTCCAGTGCATAGCTGGCGCGGGCGGTGTATTGCAGTTCAAGATGCCCGGCTTCGTTGGCATAGACATCACCAAAGGTCCGGTCGAGTTCTTTCAGGGCAACTTCAATACCGCGTTTCACGTCGGAAACATCATTGCCACCTAAGAGGATTAATGAGCCGTGTCCGGCACCGCCTTTGGTATCGCGAGGAAGTTCAATGCTAATAACTTCGGTGTTGGTGGCTTTTACTGCTTCATCAGCGGCCATAATGTGTGGCCCTGCGCCAATACGCGCACCCAGAATGCCAATGGAACGATAGCGTTTTTCAAGTTTCATCGCGTCCAACAGGGCGCTATCAACGTTCGCAATGACCAGACCTACAGTGTCGCCAATAGCGGTGCCAACAAATTCTGTTAACGTGCAGCTTTTTTCTGCCATAGCCGTCTCTCGTGTTTGATGATTGGTTTCCGGGAGAACCTCATGCTCCGGTGTCGCTACGCGTGCGATGACCTGCGCCATGATCTGTTCGACCAGTTCATTGCTGCTCATGGGTTAATTCCCTTTGGTAAGATTTTTTCGACATCGGTATGTGGGCGGGGGATAACGTGTACGGCTTTCACTTCGCCGACATTACGCGCAGCGGCGGCACCTGCATCTGTTGCCGCTTTAACCGCCCCGACATCACCACGAACGATGACGGTCACCAGCCCGGAACCAATTTTTTCGTAGCCGACCAGCAATACATTTGCCGATTTCACCATGGCGTCTGCGGCCTCTATGGCGGCAGTTAATCCTTTGGTTTCTACCATTCCTAACGCTTCTTGTTGCATAAAGACCTCGCCTGGATTTTTTGACGATATGACTATAAAAAAAAGCGAGGAAAAAGAATGGCTGACTTAATCGCTAATGAGAAAAATTAATAGAGGGCAAATGTTATAAAATTGCTTTCAGAGAATATATGTTATTCATTTATTGGTTGTTTTTTGCGTGGTTTGATGTGAATTAATTGCATTGAGACGGCGCTTTTAATTTGAAATAATATTTCGTCGAGTTTGGTTTGCTAAAATTAACTGTGATATTTGTTTAAATTTTATTATGCAGGTATGGCAATTTTTTATTGTGTCAGTTTGGCGATATTCATAACTACAATAGTGATGATTGCTGTGGTGAATGCTATGGCGATGACAATAATTTGCTATAGCAACGCGATTTTTCCACGAATCTGGTATGCATGTTGGCAATATTTTTTTCAGCACAATTTTTATAGTTGCGTTCGATATACACAACAATCAGCGCATTGTTGGCTGATAAAGAAAAAGACTCTGTGAAAAAGGTGTCGCTATGAATGATTCACTCAAGGCGCAATGCGTTGCCGAGTTTTTGGGCACCGGACTGTTCCTCTTTTTTGGCATTGGTTGTTTGTGCGCCCTAAAACTTGCCGGTGCAAGTCTGGGACTGTGGGAAATTTGTATTATTTGGGGGTTAGGTATTTCACTTGCTGTTTACCTTACGGCAGGCATTTCCGGCGCTCATCTTAACCCGGCGGTTACTATTGCTCTGTGGTTGTTTGCCGCTTTTCCTGGTCGTAAAGTGCTGCCATTTTGTGTGGCACAATTAGCGGGAGCCTTTGGTGGTGCGGTTCTGGCATATTTTTTATACAGCAATTTGTTTGCCGATTTTGAATCTGCTCACAATATGGTTCGTGGTAGTGCAGAAAGTTTACAACTCGCCAGTATCTTCAGTACTTACCCGGCAGCGGCGATAAATGTATGGCAGGCTGCATTGGTTGAAGTGGTCATAACGTCCATGTTAATGGGGTTGATTATGGCGTTGACCGATGACGGTAATGGCGTACCCAAAGGACCGCTTGCGCCTTTACTTATTGGTATTCTGGTCGCTGTTATTGGTGCTTCTACCGGACCATTAACCGGTTTTGCCATGAATCCAGCGCGTGATTTTGGGCCAAAAATTTTCACCTGGCTTGCTGGTTGGGGGGAAATTGCAATGACTGGCGGGCGCAATATTCCTTATTTTATTGTACCCATTATTGCACCGGTCATTGGAGCCTGTGTGGGTGCTGCGATTTATCGCTTTCTTATTGCACAAAATTTACCTGTCAATAGTGTTACGCCTAAAGATATCAGCGAATAGTGAAATAACCTGGCGGTTATAAACGTTTATTTTTTTAGTGTTTGTGATCTGCTTTCCGAACTTATTAAAAAGTCTCCCGCTTCATGGAGGCTTTTGTTATTGTCCGTTGTGCTTCTCGTCAGTAAATCATTAAGGATGATGTGAAGATTAAATGTAAAACAATTGTTTTGCTATAACAATAAATTAACTGGGAGGTTTTATCATGATTTCTGCGGCGACACTTAATTCAGAACTCATTAATAAAATCGCACAGGATTTTGCGCAGGCGACTAGTCTTGCGGTTGTCGTGGTCAATATCCACGGTGATGAAATCTCCGAGCTGTTTAACTTCACCCCATTTTGTCAGATGATGCGCCAACACCCTCAGCTTAGCACTCGCTGTCGCATGAGCGATCGTTGTGGTGGTCTGGAAGCTTCTAAATCCGATCAGCCTTGTATTTACCGCTGTCATGCAGGGTTAACCGATTTCTCTATTCCCCTGGTGATTGCCGGGCATTTAGTCGGCTTTGTGTTGTGTGGACAAGTTCGCCTGCGTAATGATGATGTTGACTTGATCGATATTCTGAATGTCGATGATTGTTGGCAAGCCGACCCAGAATTACTTAATGAGTTTCGCAAAGTTCCTGAAATGGATTACTCGCGGGTTATGGCCTCTGCTGATTTGTTGAAGTTGATTGTGGAAAATTGCCTCAAAAAGCAACTCAATTTTGTCGTTATTAAAGAGAATAAACCTCATTCGGGGTCAGTTCGTCAGACCCGTGCGCCTAATCCCCATGATAATAAAATGAAAAAAGCATTGCGCTATATCGATGCGCATTTGTCAGACGATTTGCGTCTGGAGGATGTTGCCTCACATGTTTATCTAAGCCCTTATTATTTCAGTAAGTTGTTTAAGAAATATCATGGGATTGGTTTTAATGCGTGGGTAAACCAACAACGAATGGCCAGCGCCCGTGAGCTGCTGTGCCATAGTGACTGGAGTATCGCCAGTATCGCTCGTAATTTAGGCTTCTCACAAACCAGCTATTTCTGCAAAGTTTTTCGCCAGACGTATCAGGTGACTCCGCAGGTATATCGTCAGCAAATTAGTGAAAATGTAGCAGCGGAAACAGCATAAATTTAATGTGGAAAATGAGGGATGATTAAATAGACTCTGGCAATATTAATTAACGTTATTTACGTGTTATGGGATAAGTAGATCAGCTCATAACATACGCTGACAGGTTCGGCACATTTGTGCCTGGGAAGAGGGTGAAAATCTCTCGCAGCCCCCGCTGCTGTAATGCTGACAACCCCGAAAATACCACTGATCGCGAGATTGGGAAGGCCGGGGAAGGATGATGCGAAGCCAGAAGACCAGCCTGTCAGTCAATACCAACAACTTCGGTGGGAAGTGGGTTGTCCGGAAGCGCCCGGTTGAGTACTGGCGCGTCTTTATACCCCTACCACCCTGAGAGGATCAGGGTATGGCGGCATCATTTAGTTCATTCATTGTAGTGCCGACAGGCACCTGGGCTGCTCTCAATGCGCGGCAATCGTTTTTCATGGTATATCAGCCTGACCGTCATTACAGGAAACGAAGCGGAGGACGGGGGATATGAAAACGATAAAACCCGAATCGATAGCCCTTTTTTGCCTCTCCTCTGGCGATATTAATCTGGCGAAATATCTGGCTGAAATGTTGCCAATGACCTGTTTTGTTGGTGAGGACTGGCAGCAAGGTTTCTTGCCTTTTAAAGGTGGAGCAGTTCAATCGTTATCAGACGCGTATACCGATTATTCAGTGCTGTTATTGATTGCTGAAAACGGGGCATCCATACCAGAAAGCTTCTCTCATCCTGATGGCGCGACGGTAATTTTAATCACACAGCATAATGCCCGTTTGCTGGCTGGTCCGGCTGGTGGGGCAGTAGCATTAATCCATTATCTGAATGAAATGTGTCAACACAGAGAAAATGTTGCCAATAAGGCATTCTATCAGACGTTTACACAGGGAAAGCGGACTATTTCACAACACCGCCTTCATTCGTAATGGATTGAGAACGCTGGATTTTTATTTTCATTACGCGCAGTATTAATTGCGGAAATGTTATTACGATCAGCAACGATGGCGCATCCATAGTTCTGGTCAATAAATACCATCATACAATTGAACCAGGAGTCCGTATGATGATTTTGGTGACGGGTGGTGCACGGAGCGGGAAGAGTCGGCACGCCGAGAGGCTTATTGGGGATACTCCACAGGTTCTGTATATCGCCACTTCGCAAATCCTTGATGATGAGATGGCAGCACGGATTGAGCATCATCGGCAGGGGCGTCCGGCGCACTGGCGCACGGTGGAACGCTGGCAACAGCTTGATGAGTTAATTAATGCCGACATTAATCCGCAGAATGCTGTATTGCTGGAATGCATTACGACAATGGTGACTAATCTGTTGTTTGATTATAGTGGCGATAAAGCCCCTGAAGAATGGGATTATGTGGCGATGGAGCAAGCGATAAATGGCGAGATTCAGTCGTTGATTGCGGCCTGTCAACGTTGCCCTGCAAAGGTCGTATTAGTGACCAATGAAGTGGGAATGGGTATTGTGCCGGAGAATCATCTGGCGCGACATTTTCGTGATATTGCCGGGCGAGTGAATCAGCAACTGGCCGCTGCGGCAGATGAAGTGTGGCTGGTGGTTTCGGGTATTGGAGTAAAAATCAAATGAGTAAATTATTTTGGGCGATGCTCTCTTTCATTACGCGTCTGCCTGTACCGCGTCGTTGGTCCCAGGGACTGGATTTCGAACATTATTCTCGCGGTATCATTACTTTTCCCTTAATTGGTTTATTGCTTGGCGCGATTAGCGGGCTGGTATTCATGGTGTTGCAGGCATGGTGTGGCGTACCGCTGGCGGCACTGTTTAGCGTGCTGGTTCTGGCGCTGATGACCGGAGGATTCCATCTGGACGGTCTTGCAGATACCTGTGATGGCGTATTTTCTGCACGTAGCCGAGATCGTATGTTGGAAATCATGCGTGATAGCCGTTTAGGCACCCACGGCGGTCTGGCATTGATTTTTATTGTGCTGGGAAAGATTTTGATTTTGAGCGAGCTGGCTCTGCGTGGTGAGCCGATTCTGGCATCGCTTGCAGCAGCATGTGCTGTCAGCCGTGGGACTGCCGCATTATTGATGTATCGTCATCGTTATGCCCGGGAAGAAGGGCTTGGCAATGTGTTCATTGGCAAAATTGATGGGCGACAAACCTGTGTAACCCTCGGTTTAGCCGTGATTTTTGCTGCTGTATTACTGCCAGGTATGCATGGTGTGGCTGCTATGGTGGTGACGATGGTGGCAATTTTCGTCCTCGGTCAGCTTCTCAAACGTACTCTGGGCGGGCAAACCGGCGATACGCTGGGAGCTGCCATAGAGCTTGGTGAGCTGGTATTTCTGCTGGCGCTGCTATAAAGAGAAGCAACATGCAAACACTTGCCGATTTACTGAATACGATCCCGGCCATCGATCATGCTGCTATGTCACGCGTACAACGGCATATTGACGGGTTACTCAAACCCGTCGGTAGTCTGGGAAGGCTGGAGGCGCTTGCCGTACAACTGGCAGGAATGCCGGGGTTGAATGGTGTTCCTCATGTGGGTAAAAAAGCGGTAGTTGTTATGTGCGCCGATCACGGCGTCTGGGATGAAGGTGTCACTATTTCCCCGAAAGCGGTGACAGCCATTCAGGCCGAAAATATGCTACGCGGAACAACCGGCGTGTGTGTTCTGGCAGCACAGGCGGGGGCTAAAGTTCATGTAATTGATGTAGGGATAGATACTGCGGAGCCAATACCCGGACTTATCAATATGCGTGTCGCTCGAGGTAGCGGCAATATTGCTTCAGGTTCTGCAATGAGCCGCTGTCAGGCTGAAGAGTTGCTTCTGGAAGTCATTCGTTATACGCGTGAACTGGCGAAAAATGGCGTCACGCTGTTTGGCGTGGGTGAGCTGGGAATGGCAAACACGACGCCGGCTGCGGCGATAGTCAGCACAATTGCGGGACGCGATCCCGAAGAGGTGGTTGGTATTGGCGCAAACCTGCCGACAGATAAACTGGCAAACAAAGTTGATGTTGTTCGTCGGGCAATTATGTTGAATCAACCGAATCCGCTGGATGGTGTTGATGTACTGGCAAAAGTCGGTGGATTTGATCTGGTCGGAATGGCTGGCGTGATCTCAGGAGCCGCTTCCTGTGGTTTACCCGTGTTGCTGGATGGCTTTCTTTCTTATGCCGCCGCGCTTGCTGCGTGTCAGATGTCACCTGCAATCAAACCGTATCTTATTCCTTCCCATTTGTCGGCAGAAAAAGGGGCGCGTATTGCGCTGGCACATTTGGAGTTGGAGCCTTATCTCAATATGGAAATGCGTTTAGGTGAGGGGAGTGGCGCAGCTCTGGCGATGCCCATCATCGAAGCTGCTTGCACGATATACAACAACATGGGCGAACTTGCTGCCAGTAATATTATTCTACCGGGGAATACAACTTCAGAATTGAACAGTTAAAAACGAAAAGTCTGATAAAAGCTATACTTATCGGATGGCTTTCGCGACTTAGGAAAGGGATATGATGCGTCGTGTAAATATTCTTTGTTCATTTGCTCTGCTTTTTGCCAGCCATAATAGCCTGGCGGTAACTTATCCATTACCCCCAGAGGGGAGTCGTTTAGTGGGGCAGCCACTTACAGTAACGGTTCCCGATCACAATTCCCAGCCGCTGGAAACTTTTGCCGCGCAGTACGGACAAGGGCTGAGCAATATGCTGGAAGCGAATCCGGGGGCTGATGTTTTCTTGCCGAAGTCTGGTTCGCAGCTCACCATTCCGCAGCAACTGATTTTGCCCGCCACTGTGCGAAAAGGGATTGTGGTTAACGTCGCCGAGATGCGTCTGTATTACTACCCACCAGACAGTAATACTGTGGAAGTGTTTCCTATTGGTATTGGTCAGGCTGGACGAGAAACCCCGCGTAATTGGGTGACAGCCGTTGAGCGTAAACAAGAAGCACCAACCTGGACGCCAACCCCTAACACTCGTCGTGAATATGCAAAGCGTGGGGAGAGCCTGCCTGCATTTGTCCCAGCCGGACCCGATAATCCTATGGGGCTGTACGCTATTTATATCGGCAGGTTATATGCCATTCACGGTACTAATGCCAATTTTGGGATTGGCCTACGGGTAAGCCAGGGCTGTATTCGTCTGCGCAATGACGATATCAAATATCTGTTTGATAATGTTCCGGTAGGGACGCGCGTGCAAATTATTGATCAGCCAGTGAAATACACAACGGAGCCGGATGGTTCAAAGTGGCTGGAAGTTCATGAGCCGCTGTCGCGCAATCGTGCAGAATATGAGTCCGACCGAAAAGTGCCATTGCCGGTGACGCCTTCCTTGCGGGCGTTTATCAACGGACAAGAGGTCGATGTGAATCGCGCGAATGCTGCGTTGCAACGTCGATCGGGAATGCCAGTGCAAATTAGCTCTGCTTCAAAGCAGATGTTTTAAAATAGCTGTTGTATAAAAAGCAAAAAGCCTGCTCGAAAGCAGGCTTTTTTGAATTTGGCTCCTCTGACTGGACTCGAACCAGTGACATACGGATTAACAGTCCGCCGTTCTACCGACTGAACTACAGAGGAATCGTGAGAACGGGGCGCATATTAATGGCAGTATATGGCGATGTCAAAGGGGGAAATGCATTTTTTTGTTCGTTTGCTGCCAATTTCAACAAAACGATGAACTTTCAATCTTTTTAATCATGTTCCATCGTGGTGCATGACATCCTTTCATGGGGCAGGAAATGCTTCTCCTGGCTTAAAGAGCCAATGACGAAACAATCATAATCTCTTATTTGACGGGCGATTAGCTTTCGTATCAACGCCAAAACGAAACTGGCAAGTATCTTGCAATCTGGTTGTTAGTAATGTCGGCACTCGGGCTGACGCTTAAAAAAACCGGAGGCACCATGAACTTTAGACGCCTGAAATACTTCGTCAAAATTGTAGATATTGGTAGCCTGACTCAGGCTGCTGAAGTATTGCATATAGCACAGCCTGCGCTCAGTCAGCAGGTTGCCACGCTGGAAGGTGAGCTAAATCAGCAACTTTTGATTCGCACAAAACGTGGCGTTACGCCGACAGACGCCGGCAAAATTCTCTATACCCATGCGCGGGCAATTTTATGTCAGTGTGAACAGGCCCAACTGGCGGTGCATAATGTAGGTCAGACATTGTCAGGTCAAGTCTCGATTGGCTTTGCACCTGGAACCGCCGCGTCATCTATCACCATGCCTTTATTACAGGCGGTACGCGCTGAATTTCCAGAGGTCGTTATCTATCTCCATGAAAATAGCGGTGCTGTGCTTAACGAAAAACTTATAAACAACCAGCTTGATATGGCGGTGATTTATGAGCATTCCCCTGTGTCTGGCGTATCCAGTCAGGCTTTGTTAAAAGAAGATCTGTTTCTTGTCGGAACTCAGGATTGCCCAGGGCAAAGCGTTGATGTTAATGCGATAGCGCAAATGAACCTCTTCCTTCCCAGCGATTACAGTGTAGTAAGACTTCGTGTTGATGAAGCTTTTTCCCTACGCCGGCTTACAGCGAAAGTCATCGGTGAAATTGAGTCTATCGCCACGCTTACCGCTGCGATTGCCAGCGGTATGGGCGTTGCAGTATTACCTGAATCGGCCGCACGTTCGTTATGTGCCGCTGTTAACGGTTGGATGTCACGTATTACCACACCTTCAATGAGTCTCTCGTTGTCATTAAACTTACCCGCCAGATCAGGTTTATCGCCACAGGCGCAGGCAGTGAAAGACCTGTTATTGTCAGTGATTAGTTCTCCAGCCATGGAAAAAAGACAATGGCAATTGGTGAGCTAAACGTTATACCTGGATGGAATAAGATGCGGGTTTTTATTATTTGTTATGCCGGGCATTAGACTCTAACAATAATGGATGTCTGATATGCCCGGAGTTTACCGTGAATTTCCAACAACTAAAGATCGTCCGCGAAGCTGCCCGTCAGGATTACAATCTGACAGAGGTCGCGAATATGCTCTTTACCTCACAGTCAGGCGTCAGCCGTCATATTCGAGAGCTGGAGGATGAACTTGGTATCGAAATATTCGTTCGTCGTGGCAAGCGGCTGCTTGGTATGACTGAACCGGGCAAAGCATTACTGGTCATTGCAGAACGTATTCTGAATGAAGCCAGTAATGTTCGTCGGCTTGCAGACCTGTTTACCAACGACACATCTGGCGTACTCACTATTGCAACGACGCACACTCAGGCTCGTTACAGCTTGCCTGGGGTCATTAAAGCCTTCCGTGAACTTTTCCCCGAAGTGCGACTCGAGCTTATCCAGGGGACGCCGCAGGAAATTGCGACTCTGCTACAAAACGGCGGAGCTGATATTGGCATAGCCAGTGAGCGTTTGAGCAATGATCCCCAACTCGTCGCTTTCCCCTGGTTTCGTTGGCATCATAGTTTGCTCGTTCCTGTCGATCATCCTTTAACACAAATTACGCCATTGACGCTGGAATCAATAGCGAAGTGGCCGTTGATCACTTACCGGCAGGGAATTACAGGCCGCTCGCGTATTGATGATGCATTTGTCCGCAAAGGTTTACTGGCAGATATTGTATTGAGTGCTCAGGATTCTGATGTCATCAAAACCTATGTCGCCCTCGGTTTGGGGATAGGATTAGTTGCCGAACAATCCAGCGGTGAGCAAGAGGAAGAGAATTTAATTCGTCTGGATACTCGCCATCTTTTCGATGCCAGTACCGTCTGGTTGGGTCTGAAACGAGGACAACTGCAGCGTAACTACGTCTGGCGTTTTCTGGAACTGTGCAATGCTGGATTGTCGGTTGAGGATATTAAGCGGCAGGTGATGGAAAATAGTGAAGAGGAAATTGATTATCAGATATAGCAAAAAGCCCGCTATCAAAGCGGGCTTTTCAAAATTTGGCTCCTCTGACTGGATGCGGGATTTGTTGTAATATATTGAATTTTAATGGTTTTTGTGAAATAAATGAAAATAGGGCCCTCAGAAAGGCCCCTAGGATAATTTTGCTTAAAAAGATGAGGTAAGTCACATTTTCAGGGACTCTTACCCGGCAGTTTTGTAACCAATGTGAGGTCAGTTATTCCTGACGTATAGCGGGAATGTACCAGACATACGGAAACAGAAATTTGTACCAGCTTTGATATGGCTGGCTGCACCTGATCCTGACGCTGCAAAAGTCCATGATTGCGCCAGATTCTGATGGGATTACATCATTCTGCACTAGCATCTGCCCTTTGGGTTGTAGCCCTTTCAGGTCAGGTGCTGTTACCCTTAGCAGGTCTTTACCCTTTTCCTTTTGACCGTCGGCTATGTGCCAGGAACGGACTTTGATAACTCAAGCCTTTTTAATCACCATAATGCGGGTTCGGATCAACCTTATTGGGCAACAAAGTTCAGCACAATATCCAGCACTCGTTGTCATTTTGACTCACATCTGGAGGATGTTTTAGAGTAAAATGCTTTGACTGTTCTTCCAACATAATACGTATATTTTATTTTTTCTAAAATAGCTTTTGTTACACTATTTAAAGAATAAACAATGCTAATAGAACGATTGCATGTTAAAAATATTAAACATTTTCCGGAGATTAACGTTAAATTTAATGATCGATTTAACTTTATCACTGATCCCAATGGTTGTGGTAAAACCTCTATTCTTGCATCTATTGCACATTGTTTGCACTGGAATGGTGAATATTCCAGACACGAGGATGACAGTGAGTACTGGATAGACGTAAGCGAAAATGGTGCAGGATTTAGATTCGGATTGGGACCCGGTTTTTTACGAGCGAAAAGATACAGACGTGACGAGATACATAGGTATATCACACCTCCATCTGAAGAAGGGCGGCAGTCATTTCATATTAATGATGTTGGAAATATATATAAGTTACCTCCATTAGTTATTGGTGCGCAAAGAAAAATTAGCTATAAAAGCATAAATGGTGTTTCTAAAGAAAAAGACAGTAAAGCCAGCATAAATGACTATTGTTCTAACGCACTAAATTTCCTCTACAATAATTCTTATCGAGATGTAAAACAGTGGCTTATCAATCGATACTTTGTAATAGATAAGTCTTGGGCAAAAGAAGAAAAAGCAAACTGGGAACATTTGATTAAATCGTTACCAATGGTTGGACCATTTAACAGTTCATTCCAGTATATTGAAACAGGACGTGATCTCGAACCTATATTTTCAATTTATGGCAAAGAATGCTTCCTTGAGGAACTTTCATCAGGGTTTCAGGCCATTTTATATATTATTATTGCAATATTTGAATGGATAGAGGCTTGCTTACCAGTAGGTGAAAGAGATGTAACAACAGCGTGTGGAACTGTGCTAATAGATGAGTTGGACAACCACCTTCACCCGGAATGGCAGTTGACTGTAAGGCAAGGCATTGCGGCAATATTTCCTAATATACAATTCATTGTGACAACTCACTCTCCCCATCTCCTGGCCTCGGCGAAAGAAAATGAAATAATCATGCTTCCACCATCATATCCTGATGAAATATATGAATTTCAACCTTTGGACAAAGCATATTCAGGTTGGAGTACCGATTTAATTTTGACTGAGCTAATGGGCGTGAGAAGTCTTGACAATAAAGATTATGAAATACTGGTGAAATCCTGCTATGAAAACATCAAGGAGAATAACCTTGATGCTCTCAAAGAAAACTACGCCCGTCTTGAATCTATCAGTCATCCGGGTGATGCGGTGTTAATCATACTCAAGACCCGCATAGCAGGCATGGAAGCAAAAGCAAATGATTAAATTGATTAAACCACCTGAACCACAGGTTTTATGTGACAATCGTGTAGCATGGACCCAGAGTATTATGGAACTGGTCGATAAGTACGATGAGTACAAGAAAATACCAGTCACTGAAAAAGAGGCAGCATTAAAGCATTATCGTCATGACGATATACGTAACGCACTGAAAGAAAGCTCTTTTCATAAATGTGCTTTTTGCGAAGGCATTCCTGCCGAAACTGGTTTTGCCGAGGTTGAACACTTCTATCCAAAATCTATATATACGAATAAAGCCTTTGAGTGGACAAATCTCCTTTATAGTTGTAAGGCATGTAATAACAAAAAACTTAATCACGACACGCAGCAACAACCAATAATAAATCCTTATGACCTTGACCCCTGTGATTGCTTTACGTATACAGATATAATGATTGAGCCCAAAGCAGGGGTTAACCATGACATTGCAAAAAAAACTATTGAAGTGTGTGGATTGTCGGATAAAAGACTTTTTTCGGCAAGAGGCGATATTTTAGTAAGCTTTCGCATTTTTGAGGCTGACATCCGTGAGGCAATGGAAGAGTTTGACTTGGCACGTACTTCACCAAATAAGCAGAAACGAGCAGGAAAGATAAACGATGCGCTACGCACGATTGAAGAGCTGTCGCAGCCTAGTGCGAGACTCTCAAACTTTTGTGCCTATCTGCTCGCTAATTCTGAAATATATCAGGAAGCCAAGCAACGTCTGCAGGAATACACTAGCGAAAACTTGTGAAGATCTCTAGGTGCGGCTGAGGAGCGGAGCTGGGTTGCGGAAAGACATCTTTCACTTTCCGCTTTTATTTGAAAACTAAAAGCAGAGTAAGGTGGTATAGACACAATGAAATGTCACGGCTTTATTAGCGATTTTTCATTGTTGAAAGATTAGTACCAACGTCTGCTCCTCGCTCATAGCCGCCAGCGGTTATGAGCGAGAAGCATTTCCGCTCATAACCCCATCAATACGCCGCTAGTTCCCGAAAGAAAGCGGGATTAACCTAGGCCGCCAGCACTTTTGCAGCCAGCTTGGTCGGGTTACGCCGTCTGGATTCCCAACTTTTGATGATATTGACGCTGGTTCCCAGGGTTTATTGCGTAACGATTTCTTCTACGCCATTCATGAAGGTCATCATTCCTCCGTCCAGCCCTGCGCGTACACCTGCTTCACCCAGCGCCCGCGCCCGTCACCGTGGCCCAAATCCGTTGCCGTTAGCGCCAGTGATTCCTTCTCGCTGAATCCCTGCGCCAGATAATGGCGGATCGCATCCTGCGCCCAGGCATAACGCAGGGAGTGCGGGGAAAATTCACCCGTCAGCCCCATTTTAACCGCCTGTTTGTGCCAGTGATCCATCGCTGTTTTAAGGTCGGGTTTGTCGATCAGTTTTCCATTACGCTGTTTTGCGACAGGTAGGGCATTTTCCAGCGCCTGTCTGGCTGCGCCAGCGTCCAGAATCGTCGTATAACGCGGACGCCCGCCTTTGGTGCCGAACACCACTTTCAGCCGGGTTTCGCCACGCTCAATGGCTTTCAGCCACGTTTTCAGCGACTGTGAACTCTGTACCGCTTCCTGCGAGCGTAATCCCATCAGCCGCGCGATCTCCACCGCTGCCGCCAGCCCCGCATCCTGTGTACGGGCGTTCTCCATCACTTTTTCATAATGTTCCGGCGTGATGGCGCGGCGTGTACCGTTGCGTGAAGCGCCCGACAGCCCCAGCGCCTTATTGGTCAGGCGCGGGTGCTCCACCACCTGGCGGCGTCCCGCCTGTCTCAGCACGGCCCGTAACGCTGCCATCTCATTTTGCAGCGTGCGTAAACCGATATCCTGCTCCAGCCGTTCCCCAATGTAGCATTCAATATGGCGAACCTTGATCTGCTCCACCCGCTGGATCTGGATATTCAGCGCCCGTAAATGCTCACTGAACCGTTTTGTAATATGGATACGGTCATTCACCGTTTTGAAGCTACCGCCCGCTTTTTTCGCCAGCGCCTTCATTTCACTGCTTAATTTGCTCATAACTTCCCCCTGACCTACAAAAACAAACAGTCTCCGGCGTGTGCTTTTTGGCTGCGCCAGAACGATACCTTCACGCCGGAGTGGCAGTTTGTTGAGGTTTAGGGAGTTTCAGGCTGTACGCGGTACAGACTGCCTGCCGAAGCAGGAAATTCTCCGGGGCGTCTTGCCCCCCTCGGTATCGATCTTTTTCTCCTTTACTCTGGCCCGGAAAGGGCATGTCAGTTGGCGGGAATATGGCGCAGGCCGGATAATCCGGGGCTTGCGGCGGTGTGTTGTGCGGCGTCACTTTGCTTTTTCGCTGACGCGATCAAAGTGACGCCTCGTCTGGTGCAGGGCGTAAACGTTGCGTTTCTGGTGCAGGATGACGGTCACGCGGCAGCAAAGCCTTCGGCAATGCAGGCCGCAACCCGTCATGTAAAAGGTGCCGGTAATCAGCAGGGTATGAATCAGCCGTTCAGCCAGTGAAGGCCGTTATTGTTAAGCGATGACGACAGAATCGTCCGGGGTGCAGGATGACGGCCACGCGGCAGCAAAGCCTTCAGCAATGCGGGCCGCAGAGCGTCATGTAAAGGGCGTTGGTAATCAGCAGGATATGAGTAAGCCGTTCAGCCAGTGAAGGCCGTTGCCGTTAAGCGATGACGATGAAGCCGTCCGGTGTATAAGCTTCAGTCTCAGACGCGAGGGATTGGCGTCTCCGGCGTTTTCAGAGATCAACGCCAGTAAGGGCTGGTCATCCTGTAAACAGGCGCTTCTTTCAGACCGTGAAGCATGGGGCGTTGTCTTAGACAACTATGATGCAGGAGGGAGATTACACCGTTATTTCTGGCGCAGAAAGGGGAATTTGTGAATGGCACACTGCCGCGCTTCGCTTGTCGTCTCCCGGTGTGCGCTCAGCCACAGGCTGACCACACACCGGGAGAGCCGATTTTGTTGTATCAGGTTCATCGCTTTCGCATGATCCTTTCTAGGCGATTACCATTGTCATCAAAGTATCTTGAAGGCCAGATTATTTCTGGTGATATCTCCAGCGCATCAGCAATGAGTTTTTCTCCACGTGGCCACGGGCGGGAAAGTGCATTTGCCAGTGTGGAAGAACTCAACCCCGCTTTACGTGATACCTCAGCCAGTGACGTTCCTTTCTTTCTTAACCCGGCGATGATATCTGCCGGGTGCCAGTCCTGATTAACCATCTCCATCACCCTTATATTGTTGTTTCAGATAAATATCATTTGTTCAGCATATCTAAACAACTACGATGTTAAGTAATGCTAAACAGTAAGTCAATGTATGATCATTGATGGCGTAACAGATGATTCCTTTTCGACTTAAAACAGCCCGGTTACGAGCCGCTATGACTCAGGAAAAATTGGGAGTGCTTGCGGGTATTGAAGAGGAAACAGCGCGTTCTCGCGAATCCCAGTACGAAGGTGGGATACATCGCCCAACATTTGAAATGATGTGTTCGTTCGCAAAGGTACTGAATGTGCCGGAGTGTTATTTTTATACGGTTAATGATGAATTTGCTGAAATGATTCTGGCGCTTTATTTAACCCACTATCATTATTCAAAAAAGTAAGAAGATGTTATTAGCCCTTTGTTCAGAAAGTCTAAGCAACTCTCCTGTAAAGCAATGCTAAACATGCTGTCAATATCCTTATTGGTGGTATAGCTATGTTGCCTGTTCGTCTTAAAACCGCTCGTTTAAGTGCTAATCTCACTCAGGAAAAGTTAGGTGTACTGGCAGGTATTGAAGAAGCTACGGCTCGTTCCCGTATTTCTCAATATGAAAGTGGAATACACCGACCGACATTCGAAATGATGTGCGCGTTTGCTAAAGTACTTAACGTTCCAGAGTGCTATTTCTACACGGTTGATGATAATTTTGCTCAGGCAGTGCTGGAGCTTCATGCCCGATGGGCAAAGGATGCTACTGAAAGGTAGATCGCAGAAAATAAAAAACCCCGCTGGTGAGGCAGGGTTCCTTAACAGTAAATGTAAATCCGTTCAGGCACTTGCCAGCGCAGAGAACTGAAAACCTGCGGCGTGGACAACGCTGCGGAGTGTTTTTAGTGTCGGGTTGCCGGTCGGGGAGAGCGTGCGGTACAGCGATTCACGCGATACACCGGCTTTCTGGGCAACCGTCGCCATTCCTCCACGCGCTTCAACAACGTGGCGTAACGCGAGTAAAAAAGCCTCCTGGCCGCCATCTTCATCCATATCAAGAAATGCCTGATGCAGATAGGCCTGAGCAAAGGCCGGATCTTCTCTGAGCGCCTCCACCATGACATCATCATATAAACGTTCTTTCGCCATACATCACCTCTTCAAATAGTCTTTGAGGCAGCGAATAGCCTCATCTATATCTGCATCCTGCGTGCGCTTGTCGCCAGCCAGAAGCAGCAGGACAACTTCCCCCTCCACCAGGCTGTAATAGACCCGATATCCAGCCCCTTGATCTATCCTGAGTTCCCAGACACCTTCCCGGCAGGGCTTGTGGTCGCCAAAATTGTCCGAAGCCATCCGGTTGATCCGGGAAGCGATCTTTGCCTTCGCAATGGGGTCGCGTAACCCTTTAAAAAACTCTGCATACAGATCCCGCCCGTCGGCAGTTATGTAGGTTTTTATTGTTTTCATATGATGAGATAGTAGCTTAAAAGCTACTTTTTATCCAGTGATTTAGTTTAAAAGCTACAGTCAGCATCGACATTTGAAACGCACAAAGGGGGAATATACCTTTTCCCCCTCTGATGTTTTGTTAACTTACGACGCCTGTTTCAGCCGTCGGGCATACTGGTAAGCCGAAATATACCCGTCATTATTTGCATCAAGATAATCAGACCACCACTGCATCATCTCGATCCGTTCCTCCAGATATTCAGCCTTGTGAATATACGCGGCGCGAACGCTGTTGGTTTCCTGGTGGCTCATCTGCTTTTCAATGGCCTGTTTGCTCCATAATCCCGATTCACTCAGCGCACTGCAGGCCATCGCCCGGAAGCCGTGACCGCAAACATCCTTTTTGGTGTCATAGCCCATCACGCGCAGCGCCTTATTGACGGTGTTGTCGCTCATGCATTTGTCCTGGTCATATTCGCCGGGAAAAATAAAGGCCAGATGCCCGGAGAGGGCTTCAATCTGTTTCAGGATCGCAATCGCCTGATCCGACAGCGGTACGATATGCTGAATTTTCATTTTCGAGCCACGGTACGAGAAACGCACGTTCTCAATCTGCTCGCGTTCTTCCGGGATCACCCACAGTTTTTGCTGCCAGTCGATTTCACTCCAGCGGGCAAAGCGTAGCTCGCTGGAGCGTACAAAAAACATCAGCGACAGCTTGAGCGCATATTTTGTCATCAGCCTGCCGCAGTAGCTATCCGTGCGGGTTAAAAGCTCAGGCAATTTATCCAGCGACAGGGCCGGGTAGTGATTCGTTTCTGGCGCGGCAAACTCACCGTCCAGATACAGCGCCGGGTTCGCTTTGAGCAGTTTCTTTTTCATCGCGTAGTGCATGATATCGGTGACGTAGTTTTTCAGCCGCGCGGTGATTTCCAGAAAACCTTTGCTCTCCACCTTACGCAGTGTGAACAACAAATCTTCCGTTTCGATTTCCTCGATAAGGCGATCTCCGATATCCGGGAAAACATACATCTCCAGCCTGCGCATAACGGTTTTCGCGTAATGCTCAGACCAGCGTTTGTGCTCGCCATGCCAGTTGGTGGCGATCTGGCTGAACGTCTGCCCGTTTTTCCGCTTCTGTTTCTCCGTCTGCTTCACCGCCGCCGGATCGACGCCTGCATGAATGTTATTGCGTGCCGTTTCGCGCAGGCGGCGAGCCTGCAACAGCGAGATCTCCGGGTAGGGGCCAAAGGCTAACTTCTTCTCTTTCCCGTCGATGCGGTACTTCATATACCAGAGTTTTGAGCCATTAGGTTTGATCAACAGGTACAGTCCAGAACTGTCTGTCATTTTGAAGGGTTTGTCAGAGGGTTTAGTCTTGCAAATAGCGGTGTCTGTTAATGCCATAGCGTGGGGGCTCCGTTTGCTCACCGAACCGTGAGGCCCCCGATTAGGCCCCCAAAAACTATGGATGTCAAGAAACCCGGTAGCCTCTTGCGAGACAACCGGGTAAAGATAGGTTCTTGTTTTTTAACCATCTTGAGACTCATAGAGATGTCTCAAAACTAGAATCTGGCTCCTCTGACTGGACTCGAACCAGTGACATACGGATTAACAGTCCGCCGTTCTACCGACTGAACTACAGAGGAATCGCTGTTGAGGCACATCTTAACGGCGAAAAATCTTTTGTCAAACCTGTTTTTTAAATTCCTCAACCGTTTGCCGTTTCTATCAACAGTTTGTTGCATTTGCAGACAATTTGTCGGCGAAAATCTTTGCAGCTTTTCTGATTCTCCCTCATTATTTGAAATGTGGTTTCACTTTCTGCAATTAAGGTCGGCTTTGAATATCCCCTCAGCTTTACGCCAGGTTGTTCGCCACACTCGCTGGCACTCAAAACGTAAGAGTTACAAAGTGTTGTTCTGGCGCGAAATAACTCCGCTTGCTGTTCCTATCTTTATGGAGAATGCCTGTGTCCTGTTGATGGGCGTGCTGAGCACTTTTCTGGTCAGTTGGCTGGGAAAAGATGCGATGGCGGGCGTTGGGTTGGCGGACAGCTTCAATATGGTCATTATGGCCTTTTTCGCTGCTATCGATCTTGGTACTACTGTCGTTGTGGCATTTAGTCTCGGTAAACGTGATCGACGGCGAGCCAGAGTAGCAACACGGCAATCACTGGTGATCATGACGTTATTTGCCGTGCTGTTGGCAATTCTCATTCATCATTTTGGTGAGCAAATTATCGATTTTGTTGCAGGTGATGCCACGACAGAGGTTAAAGCACTGGCGTTGACTTATCTGGAACTGACGGTGCTCAGTTATCCAGCCGCTGCCATCACCTTGATTGGCAGTGGGGCACTTCGTGGTGCCGGGAATACGAAAATACCGTTACTTATAAATGGTAGCATGAATATTTTTAATATTATTATTAGCGGTGTATTGATTTACGGGCTTTTCTCCTGGCAGGGGTTGGGGTTTGTTGGGGCTGGGCTGGGATTAACTATTTCCCGTTATATTGGCGCAATTGCAATTTTGTGGGTACTGGCGATTGGCTTTAATCCTGCGCTACGAATCTCGTTAAAGAGCTATTTTAAGCCATTGAATTTCAGCATTATCTGGGAAGTTATGGGAATTGGTATTCCCGCGAGTGTTGAATCAGTATTATTTACCAGTGGTCGGTTATTAACACAAATGTTTGTTGCCGGTATGGGAACCAGCGTTATTGCCGGGAATTTTATCGCTTTTTCGATTGCGGCTCTTATCAATTTACCTGGGAGTGCGCTCGGTTCTGCTTCTACGATAATTACTGGTCGAAGGCTGGGAGTAGGGCAGATAGCGCAAGCAGAAATACAGTTGAGGCATGTTTTCTGGTTGTCCACCCTTGGGTTAACAGCGATAGCCTGGTTAACGGCTCCTTTTGCCGGGGTTATGGCGTCGTTTTATACCCAGGATCCCCAGGTTAAACACGTGGTTGTGATTCTTATTTGGCTAAACGCGTTGTTTATGCCTATTTGGTCCGCCTCATGGGTATTACCTGCGGGTTTTAAAGGTGCTCGTGATGCCCGCTATGCCATGTGGGTTTCTATGTTGAGCATGTGGGGATGCCGAGTGGTAGTAGGTTATGCGCTGGGAATTATGCTTGGCTGGGGCGTGGTTGGCGTTTGGATGGGGATGTTTGCCGATTGGGCCGTGCGTGCTGTGTTGTTTTACTGGCGGATGGTGACTGGGCGCTGGCTATGGAAATATCCTCGCACTGAACATGAAAAGTGTGAAAAAAAGCCAGTCGTGTCGGAATAAACGACAAAACGCAGAATATTTCAGCAAACGATTTCAAAATTAAAAAACAGGCTTTGACAATGCGGATAGGCATCGTTAATATTCGCCCCGTTCTCACGATTCCTCTGTAGTTCAGTCGGTAGAACGGCGGACTGTTAATCCGTATGTCACTGGTTCGAGTCCAGTCAGAGGAGCCAGATTTTGAAAAGCCCGCTTTGATAGCGGGCTTTTTGCTTTTAAAATCCTTCACATCTTTTCCTGACGCAAAGGATCTGAGCCCATTATCGGAACGGCGGCTCATTAAAGGTTCGTAGTTTACGGGAATGCAGTCGATCGCCTTCAGCGCGCAGTAAATCAATTGCCCGGATGCCAATCTGCAAGTGTTCGGAAATTGCACCTTCATAAAAACGGTTAGCCTGGCCGGGAAGTTTAATCTCACCATGCAATGGTTTATCTGAAACACACAGTAGCGTCCCGTATGGCACGCGGAAACGGTATCCTTGTGCTGCAATGGTTGCACTTTCCATGTCAATCGCTACGGCCCGACTTAAGTTAAAACGAAGCGCAGAAGCCGAGTAACGCAATTCCCAGTTCCTGTCATCAGTAGTTACCACAGTGCCAGTACGTAGCCGCTGTTTAACTTCCTCACCCGGCCTGCCACTGACCAATTTGGTGGCGTCATAAAGCGCGCGTTGCACTTCAGCAATGCTGGGAATAGGGATATCGGGCGGCAAAACTGCATCAAGAACGTGGTCATCACGTAAATAAGCATGTGCAAGTACATAATCACCAATGGACTGGCTTTCACGTAATCCACCGCAGTGACCAATCATCAGCCAGACATCCGGGCGTAGCACCGCCAGATGATCGCAGATGGTTTTAGCATTTGACGGACCCACGCCAATATTCACCAGAGTAATACCCTGACCATCGGCAGTGATTAAATGCCATGCTGGCATCTGGTGTTTTTTCCATGCGAGGTCAGAAATCGCTTCTTCAGGTGCTTCTGTTTCGGCGGTGATCCATATCCCTCCAGCACAGGAAAGAGCAATGTAGGGACTATCAGGATCGAGGATCTGGCTGCACCCCCAACGAACGAATTCATCCACATAACGTGTGTAGTTGGTAAACAAAACGAATGGCTGAAAATGTTCGACGGGCGTGCCGGTATAATGGCGTAACCGCGCGAGGGAAAAATCTACCCGGCGCGCATCAAAATGCGATAGCGGAGAAAATTCCGTTGGATGATAAATGCCGTCTGCAGTTTCATCGCCAATTTGCGCCAGTTCTGTTGTCGGGAAGTAACGTGTTAACCCGGCGCTCATCGATCGATCAAGTGTCAGTTCAGAGCCATCAATGACATAGGGATAGGGGATTTCATGCTGCGAGGGTTGCACGGAGATGTGCGCACCATAATCTTGATACAGCAACGTTAGTTGTTCATTGAGATACGAACGAAAGAGAGCAGGGCGGGTAATAGTGGTGGTATAGCTGCCAGCGTGAGTAAAACGTCCAAATGCGCGTGTTTTGGGAGGGTTTGTGGCGCAGCCGTCCCAGGTCACGGTCAGTGATGGATAGACAAAAAGACCTTGCTTGCGGGCGTTTTCATCAGGCAATTCACCACTTTTAATATATTTTCCAATGGCATTGCGTAAAGCGACTACAGATTGCTCATACAGCGCGTCAAGTTTATCCAGTGCCTGAGCTGGGGTCAGACCGGAGCCCTTATTATTCATGTGTGTCTCCTGTTCCATACAATTACCGCACTATCCGATAGTATGTCACAGGAATGTGAAACAAAAGTGTAAGGCGAAGATCGAATGATCTTCGCCAGACCATCAGATGCGTTGATTGTCTTTCATCAACAAAGCGGTTATTGCGGAAATCAGGCATCCAGCCAGCAAATAAATTGCGACGCTATGCCAGTCCCCGGAAAAATAAGTAATGAGGGCGGCGGCAATAAAAGGGGTAAACCCACCACCAACCACACTGGCAACTTGATATCCGACCCCAGCGCCGCTGTAGCGATAACTGGCACCAAACATCTCTGTGAACATCGGTTGCTGCACACAAACCACCATGTCATGCGCAATATTCGCCAACATAATGGAGAAGAAGACTATCCAGAAAATGGATTGAGCCTCGAGCGCCATGAAGAAAGGAAACGCGCTTAAGGTTCCGATAACTGCGCCAGTGATATAAACCCTGCGGCGACCAAAACGATCGGCAAGCCAGGCAAAACAGGGAATTGTCAGGCAGCTTAACCCTCCCACAAGCAAACCAATATTCAGGAATAATTCGCGTGGCAGCCCCATATTCTGAGTTGAGTAGTTAAGCGCAAAGGCGGTAACGATATACATCGTCAGCAACTCGCACAGTCGCAGCGCAATAATCTTCAGAAAAGCCCCTGGATGTAGTAACAGTGCCTGGATAACAGGGATTCGCTTTTTCACTGCCGCTTGATTATGTTGCTGTTGCTCAAATTCAGCGGATTCCTCCATGCCATTACGCACCCACAATGCCCCCAGCACCAGTACGGTGCTAAACAGGAAAGGAATGCGCCAGCCCCAGCTCAAAAACTGCTCGTCAGTGGTCATCATACTAATCAGCGAAACCAGTCCAGTTGAAAGCAGCAACCCTACACCGTAGCCAACTTGTACACCGCTACTGTAAAAGGCTTTTTTATTTTTCGGCGCGCTTTCAACGGACAGCAATGCTGCGCCTCCCCATTCGCCGCCGACGGCAAATCCCTGAATAGCACGCAGCGTCACCAGTAAAATCGGTGCCCACCAGCCAATAGTCGAGAATGAAGGAAGAATACCAATCAATGCTGTTGCGATCCCCATCATCCAGACAGTCAGCATCAACATGCGTTTACGCCCCAGGCGGTCGCCAAAATGACCGAAAATGACACCTCCAAGCGGACGGAAAAGGAATCCGACACCAAAAGTGGCAAACGCTGCGAGGGTTCCCATTGCCGGACTCACTTGCGGGAAAAACTCTCGATTAAATACCAGTGCGGCAGTAATGCCATAGAGTAAAAAATCGTACCAGTCGACGACGGCACCGGCAAAACTGCCTAGCGCAGCTCGTCGGGCGCGACTTAACGAAAGCGTTCCTTCATCGGGACGCGTGGAGATGAGCGTGGAGTCCATAGTGTTCCTGTCTGTACTGTCTTTTTATAATTAGTATGGAAAAAGGTAACTCACATTGCCGTCGATCTATAAACGAACCTTATGAGACTACCGCGACAGAGAGCATCTGCAAATATTTTTATACCCGAAAATGAGCATGGAGGACGGATAGGGGCTACTGTAATGTGCTGGAAACGAAGAAAATTGTGGATTCAGGTGCGTATTAGAAATCAAAAGACAGAAAAATGTGATCGCTAAGGTAGCACTGGCTACTTGCTGGCGTTATTTTCGCAGATGAATTTTTCGAATTTTCTCAATGAGATTTGTGTCACTGACACGGGATGGGCTAATTGCTTGAATGATTGGCGGAGAGAGGGGGATTTGAACCCCCGGTAGAGTTGCCCCTACTCCGGTTTTCGAGACCGGTCCGTTCAGCCGCTCCGGCATCTCTCCGTTCAGATTGTTGCAATGATGCCAGGAAATTTGGCATTTTAACAGTCCCTGTCCGTGCAATTTTGTTCAAGTGACGAGTTTGCGAGCAAAACGATGATTAAGTGGCCCTGGAAAGTACAAGAAACCGTTCATGATGATGCAATTCCGTGGAAGGAAGCTTTGTCGATACCTCTTTTGACAAGTTTGACTGAGCAGGAGCAAAACAAATTAGTCACTCTTGCTGGACGTTTTTTGCAACAAAAACGGTTGGTTCCTTTACAAGGGGTTGAACTTGACGCTTTGAAAAGCGGTCGTATCGCCTTGCTGTTTTGTTTACCTGTTATGGAGCTGGGGCTGGAATGGCTGGATGGTTTCCATGAAGTGTTAATTTACCCAGCGCCATTTGTGGTAGATGATGAATGGGAAGACGATATAGGACTGGTACATAATCAACGCATCGTTCAGTCAGGTCAAAGCTGGCAGCAAGGCTCCATCGTATTGAATTGGCTCGATATACAGGATTCTTTCGATGCCTCTGGGTTTAATCTGATTATCCACGAAGTTGCACATAAACTGGACACCCGGAACGGCGATCGCGCCAGTGGTGTCCCCTTTATTCCTTTACGTGAAGTCGCGGGCTGGGAACACGATCTTCACGCGGCGATGAATAACATTCAGGACGAAATTGAATTAGTGGGCGAAAATGCCTCCAGCATCGATGCTTATGCCGCCAGTGACCCTGCAGAATGTTTTGCCGTGCTTTCCGAATACTTTTTTAGCGCCCCGGAGCTTTTTGCTCCTCGCTTCCCCTCGCTGTGGCAACGTTTCTGCCAATTTTATCAGCAGGAACCGCTGCAAAGACTGCGAAATGCGAATGAACGAGGCACATATTCAGCACCAGATGCTCATTAAATATCAATTTTGTTGCTTAATTAACCGATTGAAATAACGTGTGAATTTTAGTGTTGACACTCGCAGTGCCACTCAGTAATATTCGCCTCGTTCTCACGATTCCTCTGTAGTTCAGTCGGTAGAACGGCGGACTGTTAATCCGTATGTCACTGGTTCGAGTCCAGTCAGAGGAGCCAGATTTTGAAAAGCCTGCTTTCGAGCAGGCTTTTTGCTTTTCAACGTTAGCCATAACCGGGTTCGTATCTAACCTCCCTTAAATCTGATAACTACATCAGGGCTGAATTTTTGCGATAATTCTTTTTATCGTATTTCTGAATTCATCCAGATTGATGTGATCAATATTTTTCCCTACCACAATCGTCTCTGAAATATCTGCCATAGCAGGCCAGCGTGTTTTATAATCGGCATATACTGCGATGACAGGAATATTATAAGCACTTGTCATATGTAAAATAGAAGTATCAGGTGTTATTGCGAGAAAAGCATCTTTTATGACGGCGGCAGAACGTGGTATTGAAGGCGGTAATGATAAATTATAGACATTGTCAAAACACTGCGCTAGTTCTACTGCTTTTTCAGTACCATTCGGGCCATGAACAATGACAATTGGCATATTTATTTCATTTTTAATCATGGTTATTAGCTTTTTAGCCATTGAGCCTGAAAAAGTTCGCTCCTGAACACTACCATCAAGATTAAGAGCAATATATGCACCCAATGAGGTAAGTTCATAACGCACTTCGTTTCTTACCTCTTCACTGATAGGCAGTTCAAATAAGGGGCGGACAGGCGGAAAACCAGCTTCTCGCATCATGAATGCCCATGTCATTGGTACTGGCGCCCGAAGAGACTGGTCCATTTTCGACGCCGATTTACATAAGGAGGAATAACATTTCATTGTTAAACCCACAACTTGTAAATTGGTTTTGGCTTTTAAATGACTTATGAACAGCATTGTCTTCAGGTTTTTCTTGCGCATAGCTTCAATGCAGAGATCCGGTGTACCGTATTGCTCTCTTATACTTTGCGCCAGAATTTTTATTTCGCTAAAGCTGGCATGATCCTGCATTGTCATACTGACTAATGTTAATTTAGTCTCCTTAAGACAAAGCGAATCAAAAACGGCTTTATTAATTGTAGATGTGACAATCAATAAATGTTTTATTTTATGTGATTCCAGCGATCTAATTATGGGGTAAATAGCCATTGCATCACCAATTTGGTCGGGGATGTGAATGACCACAAATTCAGTATTTGCAATATTGATATTTTTACATGAATAATCATAATAACTGAATGCAATGCGTCTAAAAATTGACACTAACGACATTTCCAACCTCGCTTCCCTACTGGTTAAAACGTGATGGAGTTTATCAGAGATAGTCGTTTTCTAAAATCGCTAAATAGCGAGATAATACATAATTTATTTCTATTATTAATTTTTAATTATTCAATTAAATTATGTTTGTATCGCAAAAATACTTGTATTGCATAGCTTCAATGTACATTTCAATCTGAAGTCGATGCTAAGTGAAGGTAAGAGAAGAGATAAAACGTCAGCAATCAGAGTGATTATCTAAGTGGGGGAAATACCCCCACTTTTTTACTATACCGTAAGTGATGTCCGATTAACCCTGGTACGCAGCCAACATTTCCTGTGCTGCGAGTTTACCCAGTGCATTTGCCGCAAAAGGACTGTCTCCGGTGAGAAGTTTACGATCCTTATGTACCCGGCCAGTAATATCATCATTGATGATATTCATTCCCATTTTTTTCAGTTCTTCACCAAAGTACCAGGTCAGATGACCAGGCATATAGCCAATATCTGGCGTTTGTTTATCTGCGGCGTCAGGGAACGCACAAATGGAATAACCGTTTAGTGGGTTATCGCCATGGCGAAGCGCCAGAAACGCAGCCGGACCATGGCAGAGGGAGATAACAAAACGGTCATTTTCAACTGCCCATTTTAAAGCGCTTGCAACTTCTTTGCTTTCCGGTAAGCCAATGAGAGCGCCATGACCGCCGGGAACAAAAATTGCTGCGTACTCGCTGTCTGCGTTCAAGCTGGCGACAACATCTGCTAATTTCTTCGGATTGCGGAACAAAGATTTATGTTGCTCAAAGAATGGCATCACTTTTTCATCTTTGTGCGGCATAGCCCAGTATTCAAACTTCGTCATCAGGCCGGAAATGGTCGCAACTTCAAACTCGAAACCTGCTGCATACAGGTGATACAGCGGCAGCAACGTTTCAATCGGATGGTTGCCCGTTGAGAACAGTTTACCGTTATCGGTCGGCAAATAGCGTTCGTCAGCGGCGATCACCAGAATTTTGTGCTTGCCGCTATACGGTTTTGGATAGTCCACACCATCAAGGTCAGATACCGGACTGGTATATTGGCTAAGCGAAAATTCTGAAGGGAAGAACGCATTATCTTCAGCAATATCGATCTGCGGATTCTTACTTGTTTGAACAGTCATAGTGTATTCCTTATTGTTACTTAGGTAGGTTAGTCACTATATTCGCGACTGAGCTGGGTGCTATATTTAACCAGGAGCGTAAAATGAGTCAATATACCGAAAGCGGTAGGGGAGGATGTTAAATACGGTTGGGTAAACACACAGCTATTATCGAATAGTGATCTCACCGATTCCACCTTATTTGCAATAAAAAACTCAAAGTGTAGCAATGTATTTTAGTTCATTTTTCAGAAAAGATGAGATTGCATACCCTCATCATAGTGGGGGATTGCAAGATTCGTCGATAAGATTTTTAGCAAAAAAATAATGATGAAACTGCCCTGTAAGGCCGTTAGTCGCGAAAAAATGATGATCCAGATTAAGGTTTAACTGATGACAGATATGATTAATTACATGTCATCAGATGTGATAATTACAGGAGCTGCCTGGAGCTGCTCTGCCAGGAGTGGCTAAGGCGCAGCTGATTTAATGTGCCCAATGATGCTGTATTTATGGCGTAAGTATAAAATTTAACAGATAAATTAATAATAATGTAAATTCTTTTTATATTCAGATGTTTTCAGGGATTTTCTATGTACCGAAATATTGTTATTCCGGTGAATGTCTTTTCCCGGGATGATAGAGAGCAAGCGTTTTGTCATGCGCAATTTTTCGCCAATGTTTCATCAGGGCATGTTCATTTGCTTGGCTTTATACCGGAGTATGTAAGGATACTGGAGCGGGGATATGTTTCTGACATGCATCGTCTGGAATATGTGCTACGTGACCAGGCTTTGCGCCGTTTAGCTACACTGGCAGAACAGTTGGTTTTGCCTGAAGGGTTTATCCATACCTATGTTTATTTTGGTACTCTTCCGGAAGGAGTGAAAGAGCTGGCTGAACAGCAACTGGAAGATGTTATTGTGCTGGGAGCTACTCAGGAATTGGGTTTTGTCGATATGCTACGGCAGTTTAGCGTGCCGCTGTTGCTGATTTGATGACGATAAAAAAGCCTGAGTTCGATGAGTGACGAACTCAGGCGGGTATTAGGTTTTACAGTAACACGCCGAGGCGCGTTGGCTGATTAGAACTGGTAAACGATACCAACTGCAAACTGGTCATCAGTTGCTGCGCCAGTAATTGCCGCGTCATCTTTATCCAGCATATTGAATTTGTACGCTGTATAAACGTTCATATTCTTATTAAAGAAGTACCAGGTGCCTACTTCGATGTAGTTCACGCGGTCGGCGTCAACATATCTATGGCCTGGGACGCCTTTGATATCCTTACCTTTGGAGTAAACATAACCCAAGGAAGGACGCAGACCAAAGTCGAACTGATACTGAACAACGGCTTCAAAGTTCTGAGTTTCGTTGATCAGTTGATCATGCATTATCGAGTTGCCGTCGTTGTCGAAGCCACCTGTATTAACTGATGTCGGTGTCATATTACGAGTTTCACCATACATCACAGCAGCGTAGACATTGTTAGCATCATATTTTGCTGCCAAAGACCATAATTCTGCATTAGAACCGTTTCTATCAGCAACTTGCTCATTAGTACGGTCAGATTTGCTATATGCACCTACAAAACCAAAACCTTCGATGTTGTAGTCTACAGACAACGCATAGCCATCACCGTTTTGTTTTGTAACGCTACGGTTGCTGTTCTTCCCTTGATACTGAACTGCAAAATTCAGACCATCGACCAGACCAAAGAAATCGGAGTTACGATAGGTTGCAACACCGTTGGTACGACCGTTCATAAAGTTATCAGCGGAAGCCCAGGAATCACCACCCCATTCAACTAACATATCGGTATAAGCTGCAGCGTCGTAGGCGACACCGTAGTTACGACCATAGTCGAAAGATCCGAGTTCGTTATATTTCAAACCAGCGAAGGTTAAACGGGTTTTTTCCTGGTTAGAACCTTCAGGTTTGCTGGCGTCGAGGTTGTATTCAAACTGACCAAAACCAGTCAGTTCGCTGGTGATTTGAGTTTCACCTTTAACACCGAAACGAGCATAGGAAGTATCTTCGTTTTCGCTGTTATTATCATCAGTGTTCGACCAGATGCGCTCGCCGACCATCTTGCCGTAGAAATCAACTTTATTGCCATTTTTATTATAAATTTCAGCCGCATTTGCTGCGCCAGCAACTAATAACGCCGGGACCAGCATTGCCAGAACTTTTCTTTTCATTATGTATTCCCTTGTGATTATAATCTTCATGAATATAACAATAAGTGCCGTTATCCAAAAAAAAGCACATTTGGATACTATTCTATGAAGTTCATTTTATTTTAAAGATTACATGTAACAAATGTATTT